>CAIOYU010000625.1 GCA_903862565.1 uncultured Actinomycetes bacterium
CTGCGGCCGGATATCTCGACGCTCGCTGCGCGAGGTGCGCGTCGAGGCACGGGTCGCCGCCCCGCAGGCCGGACAGAAGGCCATGTCCGGCACCACCATTTCGCAGTGGATGCACAACAATGGCTCATCCATGCGGATGGGGTCGGGGGTCTCGTGCAGCAGAGCCAGTTGCAATGCCAGGCGCAGCGCCAGCACGGCCAATACCGTCGCCCCGAGATGAACTGCGAGCATGATCATTTCGGGCAGACCGATGATGTCGACGACCCCGATGGCGGTGTGGACCAGCACCACCAATGCGGTGAGCAGTCCCAGAACGCTCCGCACCCGGCGGTCGTGATGGCCGGCCGGATGGAACCAGAGCAGAATTCCGCACATTCCGCCCGCGGCCGCAGCGGTCACCGGGACCGTCACCCCGGACATGACGACCTCGACGACGAGGCCCTGCACCGGCCGGACATGGGCGAACAATCCGGTGGTGAACTGGGGGGCAAGCCGAGTGAGCGTCGCCGCCGCGGTGAACACCAGGGCACCCAGTGCGCCAATAGCGAAGCCGTCCAACGACTCTCGCGTACCCGGACGGGTGAACCGAACCACAACCGCCGGCAGGAGCATCAGCAGCATGCCGGCCGCCGGGATGGCGATTCCTCTGCTGACGAGGTGATGAAGTGCCAGGCCGACGCCGATCGAGACGTCGTAGGTTCGGGCGACCAGTCCGCCGGTCAGCAGTACCCATCCGGCGCCGAATGCGGCGCCGAGCACCGTCGCCAGAGCCAGCGACCCGCGGGGGATGTCGCGATCCAGCCGTGATGCTCGCAGGTAGAGGACGAACAACAGTGGAAGGCTCAGTGCGGAGATCGCGATTCCGGCGGCGGGCAGTCGGACCGCCACCGAAGCCGCCATCGCGACTACCGCGACGAGCAGGGTCATCTGCAGGGGTTTGCGGGAACGCTTGGGCAGGTGCGGGAACATCGCACTGGCGAAGTGCGGAACGAGCACGCGCTCCGACGGTGCGGCACCGAATGTTCCTGGTCGCAACCACTGCGGCCCCTCGCCGGGTTCAGCCGTCAGGTGCGCACCGCACACCCCGCAGAAGTTCCCGTCCGGCACGTCAGCCTGACAGCGCGGGCAAGGCAGGGCCGCAACGGCTTCCGGTGCGGTCACGGCAGCAGCCCCTGGGTGACGAGCAGGACCTTGGCCAGGTTCTCGACGTTCGGTGTGCCCAAGCCGGTCACCAGGTCGTATCCCGGTCCGGCGTTGTCAACGGCGTTTCCGCCTCGCACGATGTCCTGGAACGCCGGCAGTTGCGACCCCTCTGCAGCCCGGTAGAGCAGCGAGTTGATATCGCCCAGCGGGGAACCGCCGCGCTGGGTCACGTACTGGTTCATCACCGCGGTCATCCCGGCCCACAGCGGCGCCGACAACGACGTGCCACCGCCGACGACCACCTCTTGGTCGAAGACGATCTTCACACCGGTGAACGGGTCGGCGACGGCCGCGATGTCCGGCGTGAGCCGCTTGCCCGCACCGCGGTCCAGTTTCACACCGGCCTGCCAGGCCGGGCGCTCGTACAGGGCCGACACACCGCCGGCGGTGCCCTGGGAGAGCGGCGCGTCGAACCAGGCCTGTTCATCCAGCCAGCCGCCGTCGGCGTCGGTCGACAACGTGGTACCACCGACACTGGTCATCTCCGGCATCGATGCCACTGCATCCAGACCGATGTTGTCCTCATGCGGCGGAGCCGACCACTCGTCACCGCCCTTGCACTCCAGCCCGGCGAGGTCGCCGCTGGCGTCGAAGGCGGTGGTGCCGTGCTTCTGTGCGGTGGCCAATGCGGCGCGAACGGGGACGAGATCGGCGGCGGTGATCAGTTTGTCGCAGCCCCAGCCGATGGACAGGCTCCACACCGCGCCGGGGTAACGGCGGTCGGCGTCCTCCATCATCGTCGCGATCTTCTCGTAGGCGCCGTCGCCTTCCACCGTCGGGCGGGCGTTCACCAGAACCGTCTTCGCATCCGGGGCGATGGCATGAATGGCCTGGAGATCCATGTTCGCCTCGCCGCGCCGGGCTGGAGGCTGGCCGCCCACCACCTCGGGTGTGAACGCGGGCAGGTTGAACGTCCGCGCGAACATGTCGAGATCGGCCTGGTCGAATCCGTCGAAAGCGAAGACGACGACGGTGACACCCTTGCCGGTGAATCCGGCATCACGCAGGGGCTGAATGTTGTAGGTGCGCAACAGCGTTTGGGGCGTCAGGCCCTGGCCCGGCACCTCCGCCGGCAGCTCCCAGCGATCAGCTTCCCGGTGCGGGGTGTAGCCCAGAATGCGGCCCAGTTCGGCGACCTCGGCACTCACCGCCGCCGGAATGGCGGGCTGCTGGGGAGAGGCGTAGAACACCTGGCCGCGGCTGCCCCGGTAGTCGTTCACCTCAACGCCGAAGGCAGTGGCCACCGAGGTGGCCGACCCCTCGACGATCGCCCACCCGTCGCCGGGGCGCCAGCGGACCGCCAGCCCGCGCTGGCCGGCCCAACCGGATAGCCGTTCCGGCGGGGAGTCGGTGTGAAGTGCCGCGGTCAACTGGACATGATCGCCTCGGGCCGGTCCGAGGTGCGCCGAACCCGCGAGCAGGGCGGCGTAGGGACCACCGATCCGATGGGCCGACCCCGACCGGTGCCCGTCGACGAGCAGTACGGCGGCCGCGGTGGTGATGGCGGTCAGTGTGACCGCCATCAGCCTCCTGCGGTATCGAGCGATCACCGCCGTCGTCCTCACCCGCCGGTGATGACGTTGCCCGGCAGCGCGGTGGGCGCCGGCCGCGCCTTCGCGGTCGGGGAGTACGAGTTCGGCCCGCCGGGACCGCCGTTGGCGCCGGGCGTGATGACTCCGGGCATGCCCTTTTCGGTCGGCGAAACCGTAGCCGTGGCAGTCTGATCCGACGACGGCGGGGAGTTGTCCACCGGCTTCTCCTTCGTACCGCACGCCGTGAGCATCCCCATGCCGATCAGGGCGGTCGCCCCGGCGCCCAGGGCCAGCCGACGCATCAGCGGTGCTGACATCATGATCGTTCTCCTCATCATCAGTGCGCCTGTTCAAGCGCTGTCCAAAGCTATTCAGAAGGGTATTCAGTTGAACGTGAGCTGTCTGCCGATCACCGGTGGAACGCTCCACCACGACTATGCCCGCATCGGGCCGGCGGCGTTGTCGGCCCGATGGACGGTTCAGCGGAGGACGGCCGTACCCACCGATCAGTGGACAGACGCGGGCGTGGACGTAGATTGGCCACACCGGCGATCAAGTTCGACCGGCGAAAGGCAAGGCATGGCTACCGACACGATTCTCAAGGCCGCGGCCATCATCACCATGGATGAGGCACACCCGCGGGCTCGCGCGCTGGCCTTCGACTCCGGCACCGGCCGGATCACCGCGATCGGTTCGCTGGCCGAGGTTCAGGCCCAGGTTCAGGCGGAGGCACCCGGTGTCGCGGTGACCGATCTGGGTGACACCGTGCTGATGCCTGGCTTCGTCGAACCGCACAGCCATCCACTGCTGTCCGGGATGGCGACACAGAAGCCGGCCTATTGGGTGTCGCCGAACGTCGGGGTCTCCACCTGGGACGGCGTGTTGGCCATCTTCGCCAAGGCCGACCAGGAGAACCCGGCCGGCCATCCGCTGGTGTTCAACGGGGTCGACCGACTGTTGCAGCAGGCGCCGCTCCCGACCCGCGCCGTGCTGGACCCGATCTTCCCGACCCGGCCGGTCGTCGTCGTCGACAACTCCGGGCACGGCATCTACTTCAACAGCGAGACAGTGAAAATGCTCGGCTGGGCTGACGGAAAGCCCCCGGCCGACCCAGTCGGTGGGAGTTTCGGCCGCGCGGCCGACGGAACCAGTGACGGCACCGCGTTCGAGTCCGGTGCGCTGATGCAGATCGCGGGGGCCGTCCTCCCCCAGGCGATCCCGCACCCGCTGCACTCCGGGGCGCTGTTCTACCAGCTGATGGCCCAGTGCGGCATCACCGCCACCTCCGAGCACACCTACAACTCCGGTCAGTATCAGGCCTACGTCGCGCTGTCGTCGGTCCCGAATTGTCCACTGCGGCTGCACGTCTACCACATGTCGATCGAAGCCGACGTCGCCGCCGACATCACTTTCCCCAACCCCGACCTGGTGCGCAAGACCGGAATCAAGCTGTGGGCCGACGGATCGCCGTGGATCGGCAACGTCGCAATCTCCTTCGAATACCTGGACAACGACACCACCCGCACCGCGCAGATGGAGCTCGGGCCGCGCGGCGAGTCACAGATGAACTACACCCGCGCCCAACTCGACGCGGTCCTCGACGAACTCGTTCCCACCGGGTACCAGATGTCGTTTCACTGCAACGGCGACGTCGGGTTCGATGTGGTGCTCGACGCCTACGCGCGCGCTCTGGCGAAGTTCAATCTGCTTGGTTCCGATCACCGTTGGCGTGTGGAGCACCTCGGTGCCGCGCGGCGCGATCAGTTCGAGCGCGCCGCCGCCCTGGGCGTCACCTGCTCACTGAGTCCGTTCCAGTACATCTACTGGGGCGACCTGCTCGACGGGGTGATGTTCGACCCGGCCTATGGCGCACAGTGGCAGCGGATCCGCGACGCTTTCGAGGCCGGTGTGACGCCCAGCTACCACAACGATGGGTCGGTGTGTCCGCCGCACCAGATCCTCAACGTGCAACACACGGTCATGCGGACAACTGTCAGCGGCACCGTTCACGGCGCGAATCAGGCTGTGGCTCTTGATGATGCGCTCAAGGCGATCACGATCAACGGCGCCTACCAGCTCAAGCGCGACCATGAGATCGGCTCCCTGGCCGTCGGGAAGTACGCAGACCTGGTCGAACTGTCCGCCGACTTCTATGCGGTTCCGGTCGACCAGATCGTCGACCGAGTCAAGGTTCTGGGAACCTGGCTGGGCGGGAAGAAGATCAACCTCGACGGGTTCCTCAGCGAAGTCGATGCCGTCGATCCGGCCGAGCATCACGACCTGACGAGCCAGGCCGCCAAGCCGAAGTGCTGCTGAGCCAAGCACTCCCGGTAAAACCCATCCCGAATCAAGGAGCCTTGCCATGGCGATTGACCCCCGCGGTGCCGACCTCAAGCGGTTGCTGGCCGAGGATGACGGCGGCCCGTTCGTGATGCTCAACCTCTTGAGGTTCGCCGACGGCAAGCGCGAGCAGTACGACGAATACATCGCGCGCGCCAACGAATTCGTCACGCGCTACGGGGGCGAGCCGATCTACTACGGCGATGGCTCCACAGTGCTGGTCGCCGAACCCGGTCAGGAGTGGGATGCGGTGGTCCTGGTGCGCTATCCCAGCCGCGAGGCGTTCAGCCGTATGGTGGCCGATCCCGAGTACCACACCATCTCCCACCTGCGTACCGGCGCACTGACCGAGGCCGTGCTGCAGGCCACTGCTCCGCGGGATCTGTAGGGCGGTCAGCGCTCAGCCTGGAAACATGGACGGCACGCCGACCCGGATTCTCTCCTGTCCCCGAAGGTGGTGGAGAGCGTCACCGATAAACTGCCCAGCCGCGCACCGCTGCTGGCATTGTTCGGTTAGCCGCTGGCCGAGCCTCGACTACAGGCTTTCGACCTTGATGGTGAAGACCGCATAGTCGCCGATGTCCCGATTATTTTGCGTACTGCCCCACGGCGCCCGGGGGTTGGCTTCGTTAAGGTCCCCGTTTTGCTTTTTGAATTCGTCGGAAAGCGGCACAGTCCAGCCGTCCTTCTCGCGCGTGATAAAGAGTTTGGTGGAGCCCCAGATCTCGTAATGGCTTTCTTGCTCAAACCAGGTAAGGCGCGGGTTGACAGGCGTAGAGCTCCCGGCAGGGTAAAGCCACGTGTCTGGATACCCTATTTCGGGATCATGAATCATGTAACCGACAGGGTCGCCGATGGGCAGGCCTTCGGGAGCCTTGTAGAACTTCAGCGTTCCCCTTTCGAAAATAACGTAAGGAACCTCCGCGCCAGGTTCCAGAATGGCCTGGTGGCCTGGCCCGTAGTGGCTAGGCCACCTCGTGTGCCAATCCGCCAGCTCTACCACGATGCGCTGTCCAGTGTTGTTTGTGATCGTGCCCTTGGCGCCGTTGACTGTATCCAGGGAGTCACCGTAGTTGTTGGCGCCATAGAGGGGGGCGTTCGACGTGGCCAGCAGGGGCGTCTGGGGCAGGGCCCCGGTGGCGGGCGAGCGATATAGGTACCACGCGGCCTTCAACGGTCCGTCGTTAGTCCAGGCAGCGGAGGGTTGGGTCGCGAACGATGAGCAGCCGGTGCTGGACTTGCCGCCGCGGGGGCAGGCGGTGTCGTTCCATACCGCGCCGGTGACGATGGTGGTGATCAGATTCGCGCCGGTGAAGTTGGCCCTGGTCAGGTTCGCCCCGGTCAGGTTGGTGTTCGCCAG
>CAIOYU010000626.1 GCA_903862565.1 uncultured Actinomycetes bacterium
CGCGACGGGGGCCTCGGTGGTCAGCGTCTGGTACGGGATCAGGTCGCTCGTCATCAGCTGGTCCAGCGGCGGGGTCATGACCGCGCCGGCGGTGTGCGAGTCACCGGAGCCGTGCCCGTGGCCCGGGAAGTGCTTGAGCACAGGCAGCACGCCGGCGTCGCGCAGGCCGCGCGCGTAGGCACCGGCGTAGGCGGTCACCGTGGCCGGGTCGTTGGAGAACGACCGGTCACCGATCACCGTGTTGGCGCCCTGGTCGGAGACGTCGACGACGGGCGCGAAGTCGACGGTGATGCCCAGTCCGCGCATCTGCCGGCCGCGGGCCAGGGCAATTTGATAGACCTGGTCGGGGGTCTGGGTCTGGGCCAGGGTGCGCGCCGCGGGCTGTGCCCCGATCAGCGAGGCCAGCCGCGAGACCCGGCCGCCCTCCTCGTCGACGCTGACGGCCAACGGCAGGGGGCCCATGTTCGAGATGTCGGCGATGGTGCCGTCAGACAGCATCGACAGATCCGTCCAGCTGCCGATCATGATCCCGCCGACGTGCGAGGTGCCCACCACCGCGCGGGCGTCGGCGGCGTTCTTGACCCCGACCATGAGCAGCTGGGCCAGCTTGTCGCGGGTGGACATCGACGCCAGCATCGCCGAGCCGACGCCACAGGCCGGTGGGGCCGGCGCGGCGGGGACCTGAATGGGGCCGGCCATCGGGCTCGCGGCACTGGATTCCGCCGCGGTGACCTCTTTGGACGGGGTCGATGCGGTCTTGGTGGCAGTCGACGAGCAGCCGGCCAGCAGCAGTGGCAGGGCGGTCATCGTCGCGAGGGCGCGCAGGGGCGAGAACCGGGTAAGCATCCGAACATGCTGTCACGGGACCCGCCGGAGTCCCAATCGCAGGCGCTGCCGTTCCCGGGGCACGGCCGGCCGCGTGCTAGGTTGACCAGCAGCCTTACCCCGCGTGACCTGTCGAGGAGTGCCGAATGACCCGCTTCGCACTGCCCGCCGCTGCCAGCACCTTGGTGGGTCTGCTGCTCGGAGCCGCGTCGGTCTTCGGAGTCACCCTGATGATCCAGCAGGACACCAAGCCGCCGCTGGCCCCCGGCGATCCGGCGTCGTCGGTGCTCAACCGGGTTGAATACGGCAACCGCGGCTAACCTGAGCGTCCGCGCCGCCTCTGGGGCCCGAACCGCCTCTGGGGCCCGAACCGATTCAGGAACAGACGCCCCGCTGTCGCGGCGGTGGCTGGTCTGCGTGGCCGCCGTCGCTCTGGCGCTGTGTTTTGCCCAGGCTCCCGGCCAGATTTCGCCGGACACCAAACTCGATCTCACCGCCAACCCGCTGCGTTTCCTGGCCCGTGCGGCCAGCCTGTGGAACAGCGACCTGCCGTTCGGCCAGGCCCAGAACCAGGCCTACGGCTACCTGTTTCCGCACGGGGCGTTCTTCCTGGCCGGACATGCCGCGGGGATTCCGGGCTGGGTGATCCAGCGGTTGTGGTGGGCGTTGCTGCTCACGGTCGGGTTCTGGGGCCTGCTGCGGGTGGCCGAGGCGCTCGGTATCGGTACCCGGACGTCCCGCCTGGTGGGTGCGTTGGCGTTCGCGCTGTCGCCACGGGTGCTGGGCACGCTGGGGTCGATTTCGTCGGAGACGCTGCCGATGATGCTCGCACCGTGGGTGCTGTTGCCGGTGATCCAGGCACTGCGGGCGCAGGGCCCCTCGCCGCGGGTACTGGCAGCGCGCGCCGGCGGCGCCCTGGCGCTGATGGGCGCGGTCAACGCGGTGGCCAGTCTGGCCGCCTGCCTGCCCGCGATCATCTGGTGGGCGTGCCACCGGCCCAACCGGTTGTGGTGGCGCTTCAGCGCGTGGTGGCTGTTCGCGTCCGCGCTGGCCGTGGCCTGGTGGGCCGGCGCCCTGGTGCTGCTGGGCCGGATCAGCCCGCCGTTCCTGGACTTCATCGAGGCAGCCGGGGTCACCAGCCAGTGGACCTCGTTGACCGAGGCGCTGCGCGGCACGTCGGCCTGGATCCCGTTCGTCGCTCCCGCCGCCACCGCGGGGTCGACGCTGGTCACCCAGCCGGTGATGATCCTGGCCACCATCCTGGTCGCGGCGGGTGGCCTGGCCGGGTTGGCGTTGAACTCGATGCCGGCCCGCGGCCGCTTGGTGACGATGCTGATGGTCGGACTGGTGCTGCTGTGCGCCGGCTACGCAGGCGGGCTGGGTTCGCCGGTGGCTCAACAGGTTCAGGCTTTCCTCGACGGTAGCGGCGAGGCCCTGCGCAACGTCCACAAAGTCGAGCCGGTGATCCGCCTCCCGCTGACCCTCGGCCTGGCGCACCTGCTGAGCCGAATTCCGTTGCCGGGCAGCGCTCCCCGGCCCACGTGGATCCGGGCGTTCGCACATCCGGAGAACGACAAGCGGGTCGCGGTCGGAATCGTCGTGCTCACCGGGCTGATGGTGGCCACCTCGCTGGCCTGGACCGGGCGACTCACGCCACCGGGGGCCTTCCGCGCCATCCCCGGCTACTGGCACTCCGCGGCCGACTGGCTCACCGAACACAAGGCCCCCGGCCCGACCCCGGGTCGCGTGCTGGTGGTGCCCGGCGCCCCGTTCGCCACCCAGGTGTGGGGTAACAGCCATGACGAGCCTCTGCAGGTTCTGGGCGATTTCCCCTGGGGGGTAAGGGATTCCATTCCGCTGACTCCGCCGCAGACGATCCGTGCGCTAGATTCGGTGCAACGGCTGATCGCCGCGGGCCGGCCATCGGCGGGACTGGCCGACACCCTGGCCCGCCAGGGAATTGCCTATCTGGTGGTGCGCAACGACCTGGATCCGCAGACCTCCCGCTCGGCGCGACCCCTGTTGGTGCACCGGGTGGTCGACGGGTCACCGGGCCTGCAGAAGGTGGCCGAGTTCGGAGATCCGGTGGGGCCGGGAACGGTGAAGGGCTTCATCAGCGACAGCGGCTTGAGGCCGTCGTTCCCCGCGGTGGAGATCTACCGCGTCACGCCGGCCGGAACCGCCGGGCCGACGACAACGCCAGCCGGAGCCACCGAGAATCCCGGCGCGCCCTACCTGACCCCGGCGGCCGATCTGGCCCGCGTCGCCGGCGGACCGGAGTCGCTGCTGCGCATCGACGAGCGCCGCCGACTGCTCCGGCAGCCGCCCCTCGGGCCGATGCTGCTGACCGCAGACGCCCAGCGCGCCGGGCTGCCCACGCCGCCGGGTCGGGGCGTCATCGTCACCGACTCACCCGTCGACCGTGAGACCGACTACGGCCGGGTCGACGACCACTCCTCCGCCGTCCGCACCCCGGGCGACGAGCGCACCACCTTCAACCGGATTCCCGACTACCCCGCTCCCGGCGCCGCGCTGGTGCAGGGGCAATGGTCGGGTGGGCGGCTGAGCGCGTCGAGTTCGTCCTCGGATGCCACGACACTGCCCAACGTCGCGCCGGCCAGTGGTCCGGTGGCGGCGGTGGACGGCGATCCGGCGACCGCGTGGGTGTCCAACGCTCTACAGCCCGCCATCGGTCAGTGGCTGCAGGTCGACTTCGACCACCCGGTGACC
>CAIOYU010000627.1 GCA_903862565.1 uncultured Actinomycetes bacterium
CGCCGAACGCTGGGACGTCGCCGCCGACGTCTGGTCGGTGACCAGTTGGGGCGAACTGCACCGCGACGGACTCGCGGTGGCCAAGCAGATGCTGCGCCATCCCGACCGCCCGGCGCCGACGCCCTACGTCACCAAGGCCCTTGAGAAGACGGCCGGGCCGGTGGTGGCGGTGTCGGACTGGATGCGCGCGGTCCCCGAGCAGATCCGCGCCTGGGTGCCCAACACCTACTTGACGCTGGGAACCGACGGGTTCGGATTCTCCGACACCCGGCCCGCAGCGCGGCGCTACTTCAACACCGATGCCGAATCGGTGGTCGTCGCCGTGCTCGAGGCACTGGCTCACGACGGGGAGATCGACCCGTCGGTGGCCATCGCCGCGGCCAAGGAGTACCGGATCGACGATGTGATGGCGGCGCCGGAGCAGACGTCGGATCCCGGAGTCGCGTAGCAACGACATCGGACCCGGAGTCGCGTAGCGACGACATCGGACCCGGAGTCGCGTAGCGACGACATCGGACCCGGAGTCGCGTAGCGACGGCCCCACACGTTGATTGAGGAGCCTTGCAGAGGTCTACTCGCACTTTTTCTGCCAGGCTCCTCAATCAACGGGGGCTGAACTTGGCGCTTTCCAATCAACGGGGGCTGAACTTGGCGCTTTCCCACAAATCTTGGCGTAGCTTTTAGAGGTGCCGGACAGTCCTCGCTTCGAACTGGCGCGCTCGCCGCTGGGGTTGTTGGAGAACGTTCCCGAGTCCACCCTGCGTCGGCTCAAGCAGTACTCCGGGCGGCTGGCCACTGAAGCTGTCCACGCGATGCAGGAGCGCCTGCCGTTCTTCGGCGCTCTGGAGGCCTCCCAGCGGGCCAGCGTGCAGCTGGTCGTGCAGGCCGCGGTGGTCAACTTCGTCGAGTGGATGCGCGACCCGACGAACCAGGTGGGCTCAACGGCGCAGGCCTTCGAACTCGTCCCGCAGGAGTTCACGCGCAAGATCGCGCTGGCGCAGACCGTCGACATGGTTCGCGTCACCATGGAGTTCTTCGAGGAAGTCGTCCCACTGGCCGCCCGCAACGACGAGCAACTGACGGCGTTGCGGGTGGGAATTCTGCGCTACAGCCGCGATCTGGCGTTCGCCGCAGCCGCCGCCTACGCCGACGCCGCCGAAGCGCGCGGATCCTGGGACAGCCGGATGGAGGCGAGCGTGGTCGACGCAGTCGTCCGCGGCGACGCCGGCCCGGAACTGCTGTCCCGGGCAGCGGCCCTGAACTGGGACACCACCGCGCCGGCCACCGTCGTGCTGGGCACCCCGCCGCCCGGCCGGGAGGGCATGGCCGGCGAAGACGTGCGCGAACTGGCCCTGGAACACAACCGGGCCGCCCTGGCCGACGTCCACGGCACCTGGCTGATCGTGATCATCTCCGGCCCGCTCTCTCCTACCGACCGGTTCTTCAACGATCTGCTCTCGGCGTTCGGGCCCGGGCCCGTCGTCATCGGCCCGACCGCGCCCATGCTGACTGCCGCCCACCACAGCGCCGCCGAGGCGATCTCCGGGATGAACGCGGTCGCCGGCTGGACCGGGGCGCCCCGGCCTGTGCTGGCCCGTGAGCTGTTGCCCGAGCGCGCGCTGATGGGCGACGTGACCGCGATAGCGGCATTGCACACCGACATCACCGCGCCCTTGGCCGATGCCGGCCCGGCCCTCTCGGAAACCCTCGACGCCTTTCTCGACAGCGGCGGCGCCATCGAGGCCTGCGCCCGCAAACTGTTCGTTCATCCAAATACGGTTCGTTACCGCCTCAAGCGGATCGCCGACTTCACCGGGCGGGACCCCGTGGTGCCCCGAGATGCCTATGTCCTGCGCGTTGCCACCACGGTCAGCAGACTGGACCGGCCTGCGATTCCGTCGAACAACCCACCTGCCCGCATTTCGGGACGGTATCCGTGACGTCGCGTTGAAGGGTGGATTTGTAGGGTTCCTACAAAAACCTAAGACAAGGTTCATAATGTCTTACACCCCGGAAATTAGCGTTCACAGTGTTCTCTTAGAGATGTGATTGCGCTGCTTGCGCCCGGACAGGGATCGCAGACCCCAGGCATGCTCGCCGAATGGCTTGAGCTGCCCGGAGTTGTCGACCAAATCACCCGGTGGTCGGAGATCAGCGGGTTGGATCTGGCAAAGCTGGGCACCACAGCTACCGCCGAGGAGATCACCGACACCGCCGTCACCCAGCCACTGGTGGTCGCAACCACGCTGCTCGCCTACGCCGAACTGGCCAAGCGTGGCCTGCCGGTCACGACAGTGGTCGCCGGCCATTCCGTCGGCGAGATCGCCGCCTACGCCATCGCCGGCGTCATCTCCCCCGACGACGCGGTCAAACTGGCCGCCGTCCGCGGTGCCGAGATGGCCAAGGCCTGCGCCCTCGAGTCCACCGGGATGTCGGCGGTGCTCGGCGGGGATGAGGTCGAGGTGCTGGCCCGACTGGAGGCGCTGGAACTGATCCCGGCCAACCGCAACGCAGCGGGCCAGATCGTCGCCGCCGGCTCGGTATCGGCCCTGGAGAAGCTGGCCGAGGATCCGCCGGCCAAGGCCCGGGTCCGCCAGTTGGCCACCGCCGGCGCATTCCACACGCACTACATGTCCTCGGCTCTGGACGGCTACGCCAAAGCGGTCACCGCCACTCCAGCTTCGGACCCGACCACCACGCTGCTGTCCAACGTCGACGGACAGCCGGTGACGTCGGGGACGGACGCGATGGAGAAACTCGTCGCGCAACTGACCCGCCCGGTGCGCTGGGACCTGTGCAACCAGACAATCAGCAACCTCGGCGCCACGGCGATCGTCGAGTTCCCCCCAGCGGGCGCCTTGACCGGAATCGCCAAACGAGAACTTCGGGGAGTCGCGACGCACGCCGTCAAGACACCCGCAGACCTGGACGGATTGTCCGAGCTCTAATCAGCCGGGCACCGACCAGTCAACCAGTAACACAACCGATTACGAAGGGAACCACATAGTGGGCGCCAGTCAGCAGGAAATCATCGCCGGTCTCGCCGAGATCATCGAAGAGGTCACCGGTATCGAGCCGTCTGAGGTCACCCCGGAGAAGTCCTTCGTCGACGACCTGGACATCGACTCGCTGTCGATGGTGGAGATCGCGGTCCAGACCGAGGACAAGTACGGCGTGAAGATCCCCGACGAGGACCTGGCCGGTCTGCGTACCGTCGGTGACGTCGTCGCCTACATCCAGAAGCTCGAGGAAGAGAACCCCGAGGCTGCCGCAGCCCTGCGCGAGAAGTTCGGCGACAAGTGAGCAAGCCTTCCACTGCTAACGGCGGTTTCCCGAGCGTTGTGGTGACTGCCGTCGAGGCGACCACGGCGCTCGGGGCAGACATCGACAGCACGTGGAAGGCCCTACTGGCCGGCGAAAGCGGGATCCGGGTACTTGAGGACGACTTCGTCACCAAGTGGGACCTTCCGGTGCGGATCGGCGGACACCTCGTCGATCCGATCGACGACCACATGGGCCGGTTGGACTTGCGACGGATGTCGTACGTCCAGCGGATGTCGAAGTACCTCGGCCGGCGCATGTGGGATGCCGCCGGAAACCCCGAGGTCGACCCGGACCGCTTCGCGGTCGTCATCGGCACCGGGCTGGGTGGCGGCGAGAAGATCGTCGAGACCTATGACCTGATGAACGAGGGCGGCATCCGCAAGGTTTCGCCGCTCGCCGTTCAGATGATCATGCCCAATGGTGCTGCGGCCGTCGTAGGCCTCGATTTGGGCGCCCGCGCCGGGGTGATCACCCCGGTGTCGGCGTGTTCGTCGGGGTCGGAGGCCATCGCCCACGCATGGCGTCAGATCGTCATGGGTGACGCCGACATCGCCGTCTGCGGCGGCGTCGAGGGCATGATCGAGGCGCTGCCCATTGCGGCGTTCTCGATGATGCGCGCGATGTCGACCCGCAACGATGAGCCGGAGCGCGCTTCGCGTCCGTTCGACAAGGACCGGGACGGCTTCGTCTTCGGCGAGGCCGGTGCGCTGATGATCATCGAGACCGAGGAGCA
>CAIOYU010000628.1 GCA_903862565.1 uncultured Actinomycetes bacterium
CGCGGATGCGCGCGGGGTGAGTGTGCCGGAATTGTGCCGACAGGTCGTCGGTGTTTTCGTTGCACAGCAGGAAGGTGAGCTGGGTGCGCTGCTCGCCGCTGAGGCCGAGATCGCCGACTACCGGCCCAGCCTGGGCCAGTCGTAGTTGCGATACCTACCAAGACGCGGTTTGGACGCCGATACTCTCGGTCTGCATTGTTGATACATCGCCGAATGTGGAGCTGCCGACATGTGCGGAATGACGGGCTGGGTGGATTTCTCGCGGGATCTGACCCGGGAGCGTGCCGTGATCGAGGCGATGACCGAGACCATGGCGTGCCGTGGTCCCGATGCGGCGGGGACGTGGATACAGCGCGACGTCGCCCTAGGTCACCGTCGGCTGGCAGTCATCGACCTGGCTGGCGGTGCGCAACCGATGGTGGTCTCGACACCGTCGGGCGATGTGGCGATGGTCTACACCGGTGAGGTCTACAACTTCACGGAGTTGCGCACTGAGTTGGTCGCCAAGGGGCACAGCTTTGAGACCTCCAGCGATACCGAGGTGGTGCTGCGCGGCTACCTGCAGTGGGGTGAGGCGCTGGCCGATCGGCTCAACGGGATGTACGCCTTCGCGATCTGGGATTCCCGGGAACGCAAGCTGGTGATGATCCGCGACCGGATGGGGGTCAAGCCGCTCTACTTCTATCCGACTCCCGACGGGGTGTTGTTCGGCTCGGAACCGAAGGCGATCTTCGCCAACCCGCTGGCTCCGCGGGCGGTCGACCTCGACGGGTTGCGCGAGCTACTTGTGCCGGCGAGAACACCGGGCAAGTCGATATGGAAGGGCATGCGGGAGGTCGAGCCCGGAACGATCGTCACCGTTGACGAGCGCGGCATCCGGGAGCGGACCTACTGGCGACTGGAGTCACGACTACACACCGACGACCCCGACACCACCGTCGCCCGGGTGCGCGAGCTGCTCGATGACATCGTTCGCCGGGAGTTGGTCGCCGACGTCCCCGTATGCGTATTGCTCTCGGGCGGTTTGGATTCCAGCGCGATTACAGCACTGGCTGCCCGCGACTTGAGCACTGCGGTGCGGACCTTCTCCGTCGAATTCACCGGCCAGGCCGAGAACTTCACACCCAGCGACACACACCCCACGCTCGACACCCCCTATATCCACGAGGTCGCCCAGCACGTCGGCTCTGAGCACCACGACATCGTGATCGACCACCGAAAATTGTCCGATCCTGCCATTCGCCGCAAAGTGGTTGCGGCCCTGGACCTTCCGAACGGCGGCGGCGAACAGGATGCGTCGCTGTATCTACTGTTTAAGGCTATCCGGGAGCGGTCGACGGTGGCGTTGTCCGGGGAGGCCTCCGACGAGATCTTCGGAGGGTACCGACAGTTCCACGACCCCGGGGTTCAGCTGATGGACGCACTCCCGTGGATCGCGATCGGCGCTTCATGGACCGACCCCACCGGGTACATCCTCGCCCCTGAGTTGCGCGCGGAACTCGCCCTGGAAACCTACCTGCAGGACCGTTACGTCGACGCCGTCGGCGAGGTCGAACGTCTCACAGGCGAAGACGAGTTCACCCACCGGATGCGGGTGATGAGTTATCTGCATCTGACCCGGTTTGTGCGAATCCTGTTGGACCGCAACGACCGGATGAGTATGGCGGTGGGCCTGGAGGTACGGGTGCCCTTCTGCGATCACCGTCTGGTGGAGTACGTCTACAACACACCCTGGTCGATGAAGAGCTATGACGGCAGGGAGAAGAGCCTGTTGCGGGGCGCGGTCCGCGACATCCTGCCCGAATCGGTGGTGCAGCGGGTCAAGAGCCGCTACCCCAGCACCGCGGATCCCCAGTACGGCGCCCAGATCCAAGCCCAGGCCCGCGATTTGCTCGCCGGCGGCAACGACACGCTCTTCAGCATGGTTGATCGCCACGCGCTGGAGCACCTGACCCGCATCGACGCCGAGTCGCTGGGGCTGCTGGACCGGTTCCGGTTGGAGCGGATCCTCGACCTGTCGGTCTGGATCGACCTCTACCGGCCACACATCA
>CAIOYU010000629.1 GCA_903862565.1 uncultured Actinomycetes bacterium
GGGCCGGTCCACCGACAGCGCCGAGGTGATTCTGTTACCGGGCTCCGAGGACAAGGACATCTGGAGCTACTTCGCGTCGGTGGCATTCCCGTCGGAGACTTTGGTGCGCAGGGTCATTGAGGTACTCGAACCGGAACGGTCACAGTCGACGGCGGCCCTCGAGCCGCTCGTCGATCTCGGCCGGTCCAGGTTGGAGATGGTCCTCAAGGTCCTTGACGTCGACGGTGCGGTGCGTCGCGTCAAGGGGGGCTGGATCGCCACCGGTGAGCCATGGCACTACGACGAGCAGCGCTACCGGACGCTCGACGAGGCCCGCCGCCGCGAACAGCAGGCGATGCTCGACTATCAGTCCACGCGGACCTGCCGGATGACGTTCCTGCGCCAGCAACTCGACGACCCCGAACTCGCCGAGGACACCCGGTGCGGCCGCTGCGACAACTGTGCGGGATCGGACTACACCGCGACGGTGGACTCCGCGTCGGTCGACGCCGCCCAGGAGCGGCTTGCGCGGCCCGGGGTCGAACTCGCCCCGCGCCGTCAGTGGCCGACCGGCATGGCGAAGCTGGGGATCGACGTGAGCGGGCGGATCACCGACGGCCCGCTCGCGGGGCGGGTCATCGGCCGGCTGACCGACCTCGGGTGGGGGCAGCGACTGCGACGACTGCTGGATTCCCCGGACGCCGCCGTCCCCGACGACGTCCTGAAGGCCGCGGTCGCGGTGCTGGCGGCCTGGCCGTGGGAGACCCGACCGGTCGCCGTGATGGGCCTGGACTCCACCACCCACCCACTACTGATCGGCTCGCTGGTCGACGGACTCGCCGACCTCGGCCGCCTGCGCAATCTGGGCACCTTGCAGTACCGCGCCGGACGACGGCCGGTCACCGCGGCGAACTCGGCCTATCGCGTCGCCGCACTGGCGGAGTCCTGGCTCGAACCGGACATCCCCGACGTTGACGGTCCGGTGCTGTTGATCGACGACCTCGCCGATACCGGGTGGACACTCACCATGGCGGCACGTGCGCTGCGCCGGGCGGGTGTCGATGCGGTTTTGCCGTTTGCCCTGGCCAGCGTCAATTAGATTGGGAGCCACGATGTACACCCAGCCCTTGACCGACGCCATCGCTGAAGCCGAGAGGCTGGTGCGCGAAGCCCCCCACATCGACACCGAGGCCGATCTGCTGGAAGGCCTGCAGTATCTCGCAGGGTGCATCGCCGGATGCGTTCACCTTGCCTTCGACTACGACCGCGACCATCCGTTCCTGCAATCCGGTACCGGGCCGTTCACGAAGATGGGCCTGGACAACCCCGACACCCTGTACTTCGGCACCCGCGTCGCCGCCGGTCACGAGTATGTCGTCACCGGAACCAGGGGCACCACAACAGACCTGAGCTTCCAACTGCTCGGTGGCGAATACACCGACCAGAACGTCCCCGACAGCGAGACCGCCTTCGACGACCGCCGACTCGACATCGCCGGCGACGGCAGCTACGAGTGGCGATTCACGCCGAAGGTCAACGCACAGTTGGTGATCCGCGAGGTCTACAACGACTGGGCGGCCCGCCGCGGGATCGTCGCGATCGCCCGTACCGATACCGCCGGAACCGCGCCGCCGCCGCTGTCTAAGGACCTGATCGAAAAGCGCTATGCAGTCGCCGGTAAACAGTTGGTGCAGCGGGTCAAGACCTGGCTGCAGTTCCCGCAGTGGTTCTACCTGAACATCCCGGCCAACACGATGGTCGCCCCGAGGCTGACCCCTGGGGGCCTGGCCACTCAGTACTCCTCGGCTGGCCACTTCGATCTGACGCCGGACCAGGCACTGGTCATCACGGTGCCGGTCTCCGACGCCCCATACCTGGGTTTCCAGTTGGGCAGCCTGTGGTACATCTCGCTGGAC
>CAIOYU010000630.1 GCA_903862565.1 uncultured Actinomycetes bacterium
CAATCTCGGTCACTTCTGGCGCAATGCCCGCACGCACACGGTGCACGATCCGATCCGCTGGAAGTACCAACACATCGGCCGGGCTCTGCTCCATGGGACCCCGCCGCCGCTGCACCCGGCGATCTGAGTCCTCGGACTCACAACACCTGGGATAAGAAGCGCTGCAAACGCTCGGTCTTTGCGGCGGAGTAGATCTGCTCCGGCGGACCGCATTCCACCACCGCGCCGTGGTCCATGAAGACCACCGAGTCCGATGTCGACCGGGCGAAGCCCATCTCGTGGGTGACCGCGACAATGGTCATTCCGTCGGCGCCGAGTTCCCCGATCAGTGTCAGAATGCCCTTGACCAGTTCCGGATCCAGGGCTGACGTGGCCTCATCGAAGAACATCACCTCCGGCTGCATCGCCAGAGCGCGGGCGATGGCCACCCGCTGCTGTTGACCGCCGGAGAGCGTGCCGGGACGGACATCGGCCTTGTGCCGCAACCCCACCCGGTCGAGCTGATCCAGGGCAAGCTCACGGGCCTCCTCGGCAGGGAGCCCTTTGAGCTTGCGGGGTGCCAGCGTGACGTTGTCCAGCACGCTCTTGTGCGGAAAGAGGTTGAAGTGCTGGAAGACCATGCCGATTCGCTGGCGCAATCGGTCGGGATCGTCGCCCAGCACCGACCGCCCGCCCAGCAGGATGTCCCCGCGGTCCGGTTCATAGAGCCGGTTGAGGCACCGCAGCAGCGTGGACTTGCCCGAACCGGACGGGCCGATGATGGCCGTCGTCGTTCCGGCCGGGACGTCAAGACCGGCGCCCCGCAGTACGGCGTTCGATCCGAACGCCAGGTGAATATCTCGGGCCGCGAGGGAAACCGGCTGCGGACGCCGCGATGCCGCCATCAGATCATCTCCTGACCGGTCGCGGCCGGGGCCAGGGTGTCTTCCTTCTCGGCCGGCCGGCCATGACGTAATCGGTGATCGATGCGATTGACCAGATGAGTCAGTGGGACGGTAAGCGCAAGGTAGAACAATCCCGCAGCCACCAACGGCGAGAGGTTTCCGGTCTGAGCGTTGAGATCGCGGCCGACCTGGAACAACTCCCGTTGACTGGCGACCAGGCCCAGGAAGTACACCAGCGACGACGCTTTCAGCAGCGAGATGAACTGGTTCATCAGGGCCGGGAGCACCCGGCGAACACCCTGCGGAATGACGACGAGCCGCATCGAGGACGCGTAGCTGAAACCCAGCGCGCGCGAGGCCTCCAACTGTCCGGCTTCCACACTCTGGACGCCCGAGCGCAGAATCTCTCCGATGTAGGCCGCCGCCATCAATCCCAGCGCGGCGATGCCCAGTGGGTAGGGGTTGTTGCCGGTGAACCCGCCGACGATCGGACCGATGCCCAGGCCGATGATGAGGATGATCACCACCTCGGGCAGCCCCCGGAAGAGGTCGGTGTAGATCCGGGCCGGCACCCGCAGCCAGGCCGACCGGGAGATCCCGGCGACCGCCAGCGCCAATCCGAGCAGTAACCCGATGACGCTCGCGCAGAAGGTCAGAATCAGTGTGTTGGGCAGTCCGGTCTTGAGCAGATCCGGGATCGCCTTCTTGTAGAGACTCCAGTCCAGGAACGACTCCCGCAGTTGGGTCCACACCGACTTGTTGACGACTGGGGCGGGACCAGCCTTCTGCTGGCCCGCGGCTATCGCGCCGAAGTCCGGAAGCTGCGGCAGCGGAGCCGCTTTCGAACCGGGCTTCCAGCCCGGCGGCAGAGCACGCGGCACCCAATCCGAATACAGCCGCGACCAGGTGCCGTCGGCGATGACCGCGTCGAGTCCGGCGTTGAGGGCGTCGATCAGCGGCGTGTTCTCTTGGGCCACCGCATAGGCGACGAAATTATCCAGGCTGAAAGTGTTTTCGATGATCTCCGCGGGGTCGCCGGGCCGAACAGTGCCCTGGGCCTGCTGCGACGGCGCCACCCAGGCGTCGATCTGACGGCTCTTAAGACTGGCGTAGACGGTGTTGTAGTCCGGGAACTTCACCGGTTGCAGACCGAGTGTGTCGACCACATAGGCCTCCTGCACGGTGCCCTGAACGACTCCGATCCGCTGCCCGGCCCGCAATTCCCCGAATCCGGTGATCGATGAGCCCGACGGCACTACCAGCGAGAAGTAGCCGAAGTCGTAGCCGTTGGTGAATCCGACTGTGCGCCTGCGCGCTTCGGTGGTGGTGATCGATGACGAGCCCGCATCGAAGCGTCGGCCGGCAACTTGGGCCAGCAGCCCGGAGAAGTCCGTTCCGACGAACTTGATCTGCAGGCCGATCTTCCCGGCGATCGCCCGGAGCAACTCGTTGTCGAAACCGGTGAACTGGCCGGCGGAGTTGATACACACACTCGGCGGTGCGTCGGACAAGGTGCCCACCGTCAGTGTTCCCGGCGTGATCAATTGCAGCGCATCGCTTTTGACTGCGGCCCAAGGCTCGGTGGTCGCGGTGGTGTACTTATCCTCCCGAGGGCCGGCGGCGGCAGCGGCGAGATTGGTCGGCAGTGCACTGGCACCCTGCTCCCCGGGCGGGGAACACTGGTCCGCCCCGGCCGTCGGCGAGGCCACCACGAGCATTCCGAACAGCAGAGCGATCAGCACAGTCGCCCTCACAAAGCCTCGGCGCGCGGCGCCTAACCCCGACAGCATTCCAGCACCCTAGGATGAAAGTTGCGCAACGCGCATGTTTCCGCTCATCGCGAGTTCGGCCCCGGGATATCGGAGGTTAGACATGTCGAAAGAAGAACAGGTGATCCGCAACGGCGGCCTGGCCCTCACAGTCGGCGCTGGGATCGCTCTGGCCATCGGTTCGGCGGGATCGGCCTGGGCCGCTCCGAATCCCGATTCCTCGGCGACCTCCGTCAGGGAGGAACCCTCAGCGCATTCGGCCTCGGCGCATTCGACCGGGCGCGGCCCGCACAAGCAGTCCGCATCGCTTCCGTCATCCCCCCGCACCGTCAACGCCGCGCGGGCGGCCGCAGCGCAGATCGCGACACCGAGGCCCGCGGCCCCGAAATCCGCGCACGCGCCGCGTCCGTCGGTGCCGGCTGCTGCTGTTGCCGTCGCACAGGCCGGCGCACCTGCGCAGGGCGGAAGTTCCTCCCGGCCCCGCCCCGGCCGCACGCCGATACCGGTTGCCCAGCAGCAGATGACGATCACGATCCTGCCGAAAATCCCGCTCGGGCTTCCCCCGACCATCATCCCGTGGGTCAAACAGGTCAACGGGTTCGGGACGTTCACCAAGAACTCCGTCTACGACCTGAACAGTGCGGATCAGAATGACTGGAACAAGCTGAGCGGCATCTCGTTCGCCATCCCGGGGGACGTCAACTCGACGATGGTGGCGTGGCGCTACAACGTGACCTCCGGCGATTTCGAGGTGGCACCGTTCTTCAACGTCGACAAGGCGCGAATCCTGCCGACCCAGGCGGAGATCATCACGGTTCCGATCGGCGACACCTTCGACTTCCACGTCGACTACGACGGCATCACGATCGGCTCCGGGGATAAGACGGTCTTCAAGGCCACCCCGACGGGTCTGACGCCGAACTTCTGGACGTCCTACCGCACCAGCGTCTGGTTCGGCGGAACGAGCCTGCCGCCCAACCTGATCCAGTTGAAGCTCAAACTGAAACCGTTCTAGGCCTGCCCACACATTTCGATGGCCTTGTCGGTGTAGACGCGGAACCCGAAATCCGGCTTGTAGCCGTGGATTTCCGGCGTTGCGAGTTCCCGGATGAAGGTCAGGATCTCCCTGCTGAACACCTGTCCGGGAACCAGAACGGGGAATCCGGGCGGATAAGGCGTCACGAAGGTGGCCGATACAACGTCGGTTCCGGCGTCGATCTTCTCCGCGATCTGTTCACCGGAGAGGTATTCGCAGTTGGCCTCGTCGTAGGAGAGATAGAACGCACGCCGGACATCGCCCTCCGGGGTCTCGACGGTGCCCGAGTGGTCGCGGAAAGCAGGGTGGAAACCGCTGAAATCCGGCAGGGGTGCGGTGTCGGAGGTCATCCGGCGCACACTGGCCGCGAAGCGCTCGGTCTCGATGAGGCTCATCTCGGAGACACGTTCGTCGAGTTCGCTGGCGATCTTGACCAGGACCTCGACCAGGAAGGCCACCGAACTGCGGGTGGTGCCGATGTTGGTCATGAACAGCACCGTGTTGCGGGACGTCTTGTTGATCTGCACGCCGTGGCGATCCATCAACTGGTCGCGCTTGAACTCGTCGCCGTTGTAGCCGGTCCGGCCGATCGACAACGTGATGCGCGACGGGTCCAGAACGAATTCGTCTGATTCCCAGACTCTGATCATGTTGCGCAGGCCCGAACGCAGTGGCTGCTCGATGTGGCTCACCCGGTACTGATCGGGAATCATGTCCGAGGTCCGCAGACACGCCATGTACTTGCTCAGCAGCGGGTGATTGTCGATGGCGTCGCGCAACTGCATAGCGTTCTCAATCTGGCGCGCAACCAGTTCGACCCCCTCCAGCGCGACCTGGCGGCGACCGAGATCCAGCGACGCCAGGATCTGATAGTTGGGTGAGGTCGAGGTGTGGGCCATGTAGGCCTCGTGGAACGACTCCGCGACCTTCTGCTCGAAATCCTGGTCGAAGACGTGGATCATCGAGCCCTGCCGCAGGGCCGTCAACGTCTTGTGCGTCGACTGGGATGCATAGACACGGACCCTCGCCTTGGCGGGGTCGGGCCGCAGCCGACGGTCGAGCAGGTCGTCGTCGCTCGGCGGGTTCTCGGCGTCGGCGATCAGCTGCTGTTCGTAGCTTGCTGCATAGTCCTTGTCCTGCAACAGTTCCCGAAGCTTTCGGGCCGCCTCCATGGCCGTCCGAGACCGCAGAACCGCATGGAACCGGGCGAAGGCGAACCACGCTTCGTCCCACAGGAAGACCAGGTCGGGCTTGATCGCGAGGCACTCCTCCATGACCCGCTGCACGTCGTAGACGATCCCGTCGAAGGTGCAGTTGGTCAGCGCCAGCATCTTGACGCGGTCGAGCTTGCCGGCGCGCTTGAGTTCCAGAAGTCTGGACTTGATCTCACGCAGCGGGACCGCGCCGTACATCGTGTAGTCGTTGAGCGGGTAGGCGTCGAGGTAGACGACGTTCGCGCCGGCGAGCATCATCCCGTAGTGGTGGGACTGATGGCAGTTTCGGTCGAGCAGCACGATGTCCCCCGGCGCTACCAGGGACTGGGTGATTATCTTGTTGGCCGTCGACGTCCCGTTGGTGACGAAAAACGTTTGGCGGGAGCCGAATGTCTCCGCAGCCAGCCGCTGAGCTTCCCGCAGCGGCCCGGTCGGCTCCAGCAAAGAGTCCAGACCGCCACCGGTGGCCGAGGTCTCGGCCATGAAGATGTCCAGGCCGTAGAAGTCGACCATGTCTTTGATCCAGTGCGAGTTGACGATCGACTTGCCCTGCGAGATCGGTAGCGCGTGGAACACCCCCGTCGGCCGCTGGCTGTACTGCTTGAGCGCGCTGAAGAACGGTGTCCGGTAGCGGGCCGCCACGCCCTGCAGCAGGCTCAGGTGCAACTCCAGCAGACCCTCCCGGGCGTGGAAGACCCGCCGGAAGGGCGTACCCATCTGGCCCGCAACGTTTTCCACGTCGACTTCGGTCATCAGATAGAGGTCGAGGGCAGGGCTCAGTTCGTGCAGGGCCGCGGCGAGAACGGCGGCCCGGTCGTCGGGTGAGGAGTCTTCCCCCAGCCGCGCGGCGATGGTGGGATCGACGAATTCGGCGAGCGCCGAGAGATCCCGCCGGCTGTTCGACGCGAACTGCCGGCCGATCACCACTGCCTGCAGATTGACGTTGAGGCGGGCGGCGATCAGCGCTTCGACAGCGTTGGTCGCCACGACGATTTCGTAGAGGAACTCGTCGTCGGGCCGGCGCCAGCTGTGAATCTGCTTGCGCAGCATCCGCTCCTGGGCTTCGGTGAGCGTCTCCACCACCAGGACCTCGAAGTAGAGCGGTTCGCGCTTGCCGACCGCCGGCGCGTCCATCCGGTGCAGATCCGCCGAGCGGAACTCCTCGTCGTCATTGCCGGCCGTCTCGAATTCGCTGAAGCGGAACGACTCATGGGTCAGCGCATGGTTGAAGTAGACGACGGCTTGGGCGAACTTGTCG
>CAIOYU010000631.1 GCA_903862565.1 uncultured Actinomycetes bacterium
GCCGGGCAGGCCGTCGTCGGGCAGCTCTTCGACCCGAGCCTGATGCCGAACCAGGCCACCCTGACCGCCGACCTGCTCGACCAGATCTCCACGCAGGTGCCGATCGTGGTGATGAACGCCTCGCAGCACTTCTTCTACGTGAACTCCGCCGCCTACGCTGCGGCCGGTGTCACCGCCTCGACGCCGAATCCACCCGGTGGCGACTACGGCGCCCGCAACGGCACGCTCACCGGGATCGTGGGCGAGAACGCCGCGATGCTCAGCTTCATCAAGGTGCTGCCCGAGCTGACTCCCGAGGTCCTCGGGACAGCGATCACCGGGATTGCCCGCATGGCCGCCAAGCAGGGCGTCACCTACATTCACGAGGCCGCCACCGGCGCCATCGCCGGGGTCAAGGAAGTCGACCTGATGCATCAGGTGTTCGCCCAGCCCGGATTCCCGGTGCGCGGATCGATGTCGCTGTGGGGGGAGAACCTCTCCGACTTCACCGCTGCCGGAATCGTCCCCGGCTCCGGCGATGACCGGTTGCGGTCGCAGACCATCAAGTGGGTCTCCGACGGATCGAACCAGGGTTACACCGGATTCATGCGGGAGAACTATCTGGGGCGCGACACCCGCGGCGCGGCGAACTACACCCAGGAGCAACTCTCCGCACACCTGGCATCCACCGTCGAGGCGGGCTGGCCGATCATGTGTCACGTGAACGGCGATGCCGCCGCCGACATGGTGATGGCGGCTTTCGCCGCGGCTGCCACGCTGCCGTCCTGGGACGCCGCCAAGCGGCACCGCACCGAGCACTCCTCACTACTGCACGACGAGCACCTCGCCGCGATGGCGCACCTCGGCATCACGCCGAGCTTCCTGATGAACCATGTTCGTTTGTGGGGCAAGGTGTTCCGTGACGAGATCCTGGGCGCGGAGCGCGCGAACCTGCTCGACCGCTACGCCTCAGCGGTGAAGGCGGGCCTGCGCGCGAGCTTCCACTGCGACTTCTCCGTCTCGCCCATCGGGCCGCTGAACTACATCGCCACCGCCGCCGCGCGCACCATGGCCGACGGCGGGGAGGTGCTCAACCCCGCTGAGCGGGTTCCGGTGGCGCAGGCGCTCAAGGGATCGACCATCGACGCCGCGTGGATGTGTCACGCCGACGGACTGGTCGGCTCACTGGCCGCGGGGAAGGCCGCCGACTTCGTTCTGCTGGGCGACGACCCGCTGGCGCATGAGGCCGATCCGGATGCGGTGCGCGAGATCGCCGTGCTGGCAACCTATTCCGACGGTGTTGCGGTGTATTCGGCGTAGAACGTTGGTTTGCGGGCCACCTCCCGTCATCATGGCTGCATGCCTTCTCTGCCGAGCCGGATAGCCGACGCCTTCAGCAAGCCCGTCCCCGAGCCGCTGGCGCCCCCGGACCACTACGACCCCGCCGACGTGGCCCTGATGCTGCGCGAGATCGGCATCGCGCTGGTCGAGGCGTCCCAACCCGTCCAGGCGGTGGAGCAGCGACTTCTCGAGATTGGCGCCCGCTACACCTCCGAACCGGTCCAGGCGGCGGTGCTGCCCACGATGTTGTTCATCCAGATCGGCAACACCGTCCACCAGATGGAAGGGTGGGCGCAGCCCTCGGGCATGCTCGGTACGGCCGCCCGCGTCGACGAGATCGCCGACCGTGCCGCCGTCGGCGCGATCGCGCCCCTGGATGCCGTGGCCGCGGTGCACGCCGCGCGCAACCGCCCTCCGCGATTCGGACCGCTGCTCACCGCATTGGGCTATGCGCTGACCACCGTCGGCTTCGGCCTGGTGACCGACCCGTCCTGGCAAGCGCTGCCGGCCCATTTCTTCCTGGGTCTGGTGGTCGGCCTGATCGTCCAGATCTCCAGCCGGTTCCCGAACCTGACGCCGATCGTGCCCACCCTGGCCGCGGTGGTGGTGACCCTGCTGGCCATCTGGTTCGTCGCCGATGTCGCCGGTGACGGACTGCTTCGGGTGATCAGCCCCCCACTGATCGCGACACTGCCCGGGATGGCACTGGTCGTCGGCGCCATCGAACTGGCCGGCGGGCGGATCGTCTCCGGCGCCAGTCGCACGGTCTACGGGCTGGCCCAGATGGGGCTGCTGGTCTACGGCGTGGTGCTGGGGGTCCGCATCGCGGGCCAGGTTCCCTCGCCGGCCGAGTCGGTGGCGATGGGTCCGTGGTCGCTGTACCTCTCGATCGTGGTGATCGCGGTCGGCCTGTACTTGTACCTGTCGGCGCCGAGGGGGTCGCTGATCTGGCTGCTGCTCACCATCGCGGTCGCGATGCTGTCCCAGACCGTGGCGGGCCTGGTGCTCAACAACGGCCACTCCGGTTTTGTCGCCGCCATGGTGGGAATCCCGTTCGCGATGCTGATGTCGAGGATCAAGACCGCGCCGCCGTCCACCGTGCTGGTGCTGGCCGTGTTCTGGTCGCTGGTGCCGGGGCAGCTGACGTTCATGTCGTTGAGCCGCAAAGCTTCTGGTGACATCGCCAACACCGCCAATCTCAGTGTTGCCGCCGCGGCGATCGTCTCAATCGCACTGGGAACCGTGGTGGGCTGGACTCTGGTCCGCACCGTCAGCGGACGGTCGCCTCGGCCGGAGTGACCGTGCGGGCGCTACGGACCGGCGGCCGCGGCGAGTCGCTGCTCACGGCGACGGGCCTGCTCGACCGGGTCCGGCACCGGCACCGCGGCGATCAGCCGCGCGGTGTAGGCCTCGGTGGGTCTGTTCAGCACGCCCTCGGCGGGACCGGACTCGACCAGTCGGCCGGACTGCATGACCGCGATGCGGTCGGAGAGTTCCTCGACGACGGCAAGGTCGTGGCTGATGAACAGGCAGGCGAAGCCGTGTTCGGCCTGTAGTTCGCGCAGGAGGCGCAGGACCCGGGCCTGCACCGAGACGTCCAGGGCGGAGGTGGGCTCGTCGGCGATCACCAGCGCCGGGTTGAGCGCGAGCGCGCGGGCGATGCCGACCCGTTGGCGCTGGCCGCCCGACAGCTGGTGCGGGTACCGGTTACGCAGCGAGCGGTCCAGCTGGACCTGGTCGAGCAACTCGTTGACCCGCTCGGTGCGCCGGGCACCGGACAGCCCGGTGTGCAGGGCCAGCGGTTCGGCGATGGCCTGGCCGATGGGCCATCGCGGGTTGAGCGACGAGCCCGGGTCCTGAAAGATCACGCCGACCTTCTCGCGCGGCGTGCGCAGTGCGCGTTGGGACAGCGTGGTGATGTCGGCTCCGGCCAGGGATACCGTGCCCGCGGTCAACCTCACCAGGCCGACCGCGGCTTTGCCCAAAGTCGATTTGCCCGAACCGGATTCGCCGACCAGGCCGACGACCTCGCCGGCGGCCACCTCGAGGCTGACGTCGTCGACGGCGCGGAAGACCTTCTTGGAGCCGGACTTGAACTCGATGGTGGCGTTGCGCAGTGACAGCGCAGGGACCGGTGCCTGCGGCTCGGGTGCTGCTTCCAGGTCGTCGACCCGGATGCGGCCTGTGCCGAGGTGGGGGACGGCAGCCAGCAGTGCGCGGGTGTAGGGGTGCTGAGGATCGTTGAACAAGGTTGTCGCCGGGGCAGATTCGACGACCTCGCCGTCCTTCATCACCATGATCCGGTCGGCCAGGTCGGCCACCACGCCCATGGCGTGCGTGATGAGCAGGATCGCGGCGTCCACCCGCGCCCGCAGATCGCGCAGCAGGTCCAGGATCTCGGCCTGCACGGTGACGTCGAGGGCGGTGGTCGGCTCGTCGGCGATCAGCAGCACCGGGTCGCAGGCCAGTGCCTGGGCGATCATCGCCCGCTGACGCTGCCCACCGGACAACTGGTGCGGGTAGTAATCCATCCGGGCTGCCGGATCGGGCATGTCGACGAGATCGAGCAGTTCGATGGCCCGTTCCCGGGCCTGCTCGGCGGAGA
>CAIOYU010000632.1 GCA_903862565.1 uncultured Actinomycetes bacterium
CGGGCCAGCCTGGATAACCTTCGATTCCTTATCGGCGTGTCGCTGGCGGCCCTAGTGCTGGCGATCGTCTCTGCGGCCTTCCGGGCGATGTCGCCTTTGCGCTGGATCGGGTCGACTCGCAGTCGGCGCGGATGGCCGATCTGGTCGACGATCTGTCACTGCTGGCCCGAATCGACTCCGGTCGACCCCTTGCTCATGAATCAGTTGATCTGTCCGTGTTGTGTGTCGAAGGCTTGGCCGACGCGCAGGCCGCCGGACCCGAACAACGCTGGAGTCTGGACATCCCGCCTGACCCGGTGGTCGTCCACGGAGACGAGGGCCGGCTCCAGCAGGTGCTGGCCAACCTGCTGACGAATGCGCGCGTGCACACACCGGCCGGGACGGAGGTGGACGTCCGGCTGAGCAGGGCTGCCCACGGGGTGGTCCTGACCGTGAGCGACAACGGTCCGGGGATCCCGGAAGCGTTGCAGGGTCCCGCCGGGAGGCGCCTCCACGGGCTTGGGTCTGTCCATCGAGGCTGTGGTCGGGGCCCACGGCGGGTCGGTATCGGTCGAGAGTCGGCCTGGTCGAACGGAGTTCACAGTGGCGTTGTCGGGCGCCGCGGAAACTCAGATCTGATTCACACGAACTCATACGTGATTCAAAAAAAGAACAAAACGTCCTCAAAAACTCGTCTGCCACGATCGTGACTCAGATCACTGAGATCACCGACGACAGCGCTGTGATGGCGCTAAGAGACGAAAGGTCGGGGCATGGCCTCTCAGAAGAACCGGAAAAGCTCAAAGTTCACCCGCGGTGGTGCGGCGGCGTTTGCGGTGGGGCTGTTCTTGGCCGGGCCGGCGGCGGTCGCGGCGGCAGATAGTTCAGCAGAGTCGGCCGGGGCGGCCGACTCCGCGACCGCGGGCGATGGTGCGGGTGCGGCCAAGGCGCCGGCGGTGCGCGGTGCGGCGCGGTCCGCGGCGGGGCCGGGGCGTGGTGCGGGGTCGTCTCGGGGGTCGAGGGTGGGTGCGGGTGCTGGTGTGAAGGCCCCGGCCCCGGCGGCGGCGCGGTCGGCGCGGCCCGCTCCGGTGGTGGCGGTTCGCCCTGCGCATCGCCAGGGTGTGACGCAGCAGGTGTCGCCACCGACTGAGCAGCAGCCGACTTTGCCTGCAGGATCCGCCGCCCCGGCGGCGGTGGTCAGCGCTCCCGCGGCGGGTGCCGTGGCTGATGCTCCCAGTGCCAGTGCCAGTGCCAGTGCCAGTGCCAGTGCCAGTGCCAGTGCCAGTGCGGCGTCGACCGGTAGCGTCGTGATGGGTAAGGCGCCGACGGCGTCGGCGTCGGCGGCCGCTCCTTCGCCCCAGCCGGTCTCGGCGCGTGACCGGGTGGTCGCGGCGGAGAAGAAGCTCTTCAACACGGTGGCGAACTGGCTCAACGGTCTGCCCTCGAGCAACCTGACGACCTCGTTGGAGGGCGTGTTGCTGATGGTGCGCCGGAACTTCTTCAACCTGGCTCCGGGGGTGACGTTATCGCCGCAGACGACGTCGCAGACCGACGGCAAGGTCCGGGGTCGGATCAACGCCTACGACCTCGACGGTGACAAGCTGAACTACACCGTGGTGACGGCGCCGACGGCTGGGACGGTGGAGGTGTTGGCCGACGGGCGCTACGCCTACACCGCGGGGGCGGGTTTCTCCGGGACGGATTCGTTCACCGTGAAAGTCGCCCCGGAGAAGGCCGGCCTCAACGTGTTGGCGCCGCGGGCGTCGACCGCGCGTGAGGTGACGGTGCAGATCGGGGCGGCGCAGACCCATAACGATCCGGCGGATGTGGCGGTGTATCTGCCTAACGCCTCGGGCAGCATCAAGGTGACCAAGAAGGGTCTGGGGAATCGGTTCATCGGCACGGTGACGCTGACCGGGATCACCCCGGATACCCGGTTGTCCTGGATGGACTCGGCGGGCAACCGCGGCCAGATCACCGTGGAGCGGATGGCTTCTGTGGAGTGGAAGGAGTATGAGGCCAGGTCCGCCGAGAACGGTGCCAGCGTGGACCTGACGGTTTCCTACACCGGTGCTGATGGCGTCCAGCAGGCCGTTCTGCTGAATAACGTCACCGCGGGTAAGGACGCAGCCGGCCAGTTCGTGTTCACCGGGAAGATGGCGCCCGATCCGGAGCTCGAGCAGAATTCGGTGGATCCGTGGGACGTGGTGGGCAAGGAGTTCAAGCCGCTCTATGACGGCTTCCGGAAGGCCTACAACCTGGAGAAGGGTCAGACCAAAAAGTTCACGACGGTCAACGTCGACTTCACCGGGGCGGCGGTGTTCGCCGACACCTACACTCCCACCAGCTACGAGCAGTCCGGGGGCTATGCCACCGATTCGGAGGCCAATCCGCAGGCGGCCACCCCGCCGGCCGCCCCGTCACCGCAGACCTCGCTGCTGTCGGCGAACGCCTCCCTGCTGTCGGCGAACGCCGAGATCGCCAAGAGCGGGGTGACGGCGTCGATCCCACTGGGGAAGTCCTTCGTCGTCGGCCGCAACAACGGCGAGGTGGCGTTGTGGACCGACGGCCAGGAGCAGATTCTGCAAGACACGGGCTGGGACAGCCCGGTGAAGTACCTGCTGGATTACACCCGCCCGTTGAAGGACGCCCAGGGCAAGACCGTGCCCAGCAGCTTCACCGGCTACATTTCGGGCACCACGTTGACGGTGACCGGTCTGGGTCAGGGCAGCTCGGTGGTGGTCGGTTCGGAGATCACCGGCACCGGGGTCTCGGCGGGCACCAAGATCGTCGCCTTCCTCCCGCAGAACGGTTCCTGCACGGACGCCAACGGTGGTTCGTGCACTAGCGGGTCGGGGGCCGGGGGCGTGGACGGCGGGCTGGGCACCTATCAGGTCAGCCTGTCCCAGAAGGTGGGCAGCAGCGTCGGGCAGCCGTCCCCGGAGGATCCCACGAAGCTGCTGCCGGCCGGTGTGGGGTTCACCCAGAAGGGGGTGAACGCCATCGCGCCCGGGGTGGCCGTCGGCCTGGGCAACGGGGCGATCGAGTTGTGGTCGGCTTCGGATGGCTGGACCGAACTGCAAAACTCAGGCTGGAGCGCCGGGGTGACCTCGATGCTGTCCTACGGCGAGGGCTTAGTGGTGGGTCTGGACAACGGGTCGGTGCAGAAGTGGAACGGGCCGGGCTCCGACCCGGATCAGGGCACCTGGAAGAACAACTGGACCGAACTGAAGAACGACGGCTGGAAGAGCGGGGTCACCGTCCTGACGCCCTACAAGGGTTGGCCCAACAGCAATGGGTGCGGATCGGAGGGCTGCGACGGGTTCCTGGTCGGACTGGCCAACGGCTCGGTGCAGCAGTACAACGAGGCCGCAGGCGGCGCAGGCAAACCGGGTTGGGTCGAGCTGCATGACTCCGGCTGGAACAGCGCGGTGAAGGGCATCGTGTTGTCCAAGAAGGACGCCGCCGGGCTTCCGACCTTCGCGGTCGCCTTGGACAACGGAGCGGTCGAGCAGTGGCAGTGGAGCGGTTCGGGCTACGGCTGGGCCGAGATCCAGAAGCCGGGCAAGGACGGCTGGAACTCCAACATCACCGCGATGAGCCAGTTCGGCGACAACTTCATCGTCGGCCTGAAAAACGGCGCGGTGCAGATGCGGGTCAACCCTGCGAGCGGGTCGGGCTATTGGATCGAACTGCAGAACAACGGCTGGGCGTCAGCGGTGAACAAGATCGTGCCGTTCGAGTCGGCGACGGTGGGCAAGGGTGTGGTCGTCGGTCTGGACAACGGCTCCGTGCAGGTCTGGAAAGGCCGGACCGCCGGCACGAATCCGGACTCGGGCCGAAACTATTGGACCGAGTTGCATGATTCGGGCTGGGCCAGTGGGATCGCCAGCATCGTCCCGGTCACGGCGAATGTCAGTAACGCCAACGGAGATGTGGTGGCCCAGGACGGGGTGGTCGTCGGCCTGGAGAACGGGGCCCTGGAGCAGTGGTCGGGGCTGATCACCGGCACGACGGGCCAGAACGACTGGACTGAAATCGAAGGCCCGAATATCAATCAGGCTGCGAAGGTTCTCAGCCAGGACGGCTTCCTGAAGTCGGCGGTGGACTTCGCGTTGGCGCTGGCCGACACCGGCGAGGCCCCGGTCTGGGGTGCGGCCGGCAGCGTCGGCGGTACCGGTGATCCGCTGTTCAGCCAGGCGATCTTCCAGAAGGCCTCCACCGCTGACGGCACCTACCTGCCGGTGGTGTCCTACATCCCGGCGTCGCTGATCAAGAAGACCCTCCCCGATCCCAACGGCAATACCGACACCGGCAACGGCGGTGATCCCAACGGCAATACCGACACCGGCAACGGCGGTGATCCCAACGGCAATACCGACACCGGCAACGGCGGTGGTGCGGCACCTCCGCCACCTCCGCCACCTCCGCCACCTCCGCCACCCCCACCGCCGTCGGGGGGCGGCGGTGCACCGCCTCCCTCCGCCGCCGTAGCAGCAGCACCGTCGGTGGATCTGAGTTACGACGTCAACGCCGTGTTGTACGGGTACGCCTATGTCCCCGACGGGGCGTTGGCCAAGTTGGTGCCGGGCAAGTGGTCGATGGCCATGCTCATGGGGCTGCAGACCGGTCCGTCGCTGACGGTGAACCTCGGCCCGGGTGGCACGATCAGCACCGGGGACACGAATCTGTTCAACTATCAGTACTGGACGCCGGGTCCGCTGGGGTTTGACTCGTTTGCCCTCGATGTGGGGGCCAACGCGTCCTTGTCGGCGCAGTTTCTCTGCGATGGAGCGGCCTGCCCGGACAGCCTGAACGCGCACGCCTACATGGTTCCCGGGATGTTGTTCACCTACAACACCCAAAGCAAGCCCAAGGGCGTCCAACTCGGATTCAGCGCTTACCCGGACATCACCGCTGCTGACTTCCTCAGCCTCAGCGGAATATCGGTGACCCCGACCATCACCCCGTACGTGACGGCCAGTTACGGCATCATGGTCCCGGACACTACCCCGGTGATCGGCGGATGGTCGTTGATCAAGATCGGCCTGGGCTATGAGAATCCGGTGTCGGCGACCCTGTGCGCGGATCTCAAGAAGGGCTGCCCGACCAGCACTGCTGACACCGGTAGCAATCTGAGCCTGACCCTGGATTCCGAGGGCTACATCACGGCCTCGGCCGGGCTGCTGGACGGGATCACCGACCTGCTGACCTGGGACGGACAGTTCCAGGTGTACGACGTGAGCAAGACCTTCCCGCTCGGCGCGAACGGAACGCCGGTGGCGGTGTAACCCGCAAGCGAGAGTCAACGACCCCGTCGGTGAAGAAGTCCACCGGCGGGGTCGTTGATCATCAACAGCAGTCCCGCTCTGAGGGAAAGGTTTTCATGATGATCCCAACGCCGGTGGCACCCGGATCCGCTGTATCGGTGCTGGCCGCCTGCGGTGACGGCCAGGTCCTCAACC
>CAIOYU010000633.1 GCA_903862565.1 uncultured Actinomycetes bacterium
CCGCGCAGACGGGCGCTGGCGACCGCGGAGTTGGCCGGGCTGACCGTCGACGAGGTGTCCCCGCTGCTGGCGGAGTGGAACTACGGCGACTACGAGGGTCTGACCACCCACGAGATCCGCACCGAGACACCCGGCTGGCTGCTGTGGACCTACGGCTGCCCGGGCGGGGAGAGCGTCGATCAGGTGAGCATGCGCGCGGACCAGGCGGTGAACTACGCACTGGAACGCATGCCGGACCGGGACGTGGTGTTCGTCAGCCACGGCCACTTCTCCCGCTCGGTGGTGACCCGCTGGGTGGAGCAGCCGCTGCGCGAGGGCGCCCGCTTCGGATTCGGCACCGCCGCGGTGGCGGTGTGCGGCTTCGAATACGGACTGCGCCAGCTCTCGGCGCTGGGCCTGATCAGCCACCACGCCCCGGCGCCGGGGACGTGACCGGACAACCGTCCTTCGCTCTGAGCGGCCCGGCCGGAACCCTTGTCGCCGAAGGGATCAAGACCGGGTACGACGACGTCGCCGCCGCTGCGGCCGCGTTGCGCAGCGGTACCGCCACACTGGTGACCGGGGCACTGCCGTTCGACCTACGGAGCCCGGCTGCGCTGCTGGAACCGCTGCGCGTCGGCCACGACCTGCCCGGCGGCGCACCGGCCCCGCTGCCGCACGTCCGGATCGCCGCGACCCTGCCCGAACCCCAGGTCCACCGGGCCCGGGTGGCCGCTGCACTGGCCCGGTTACGCGACCCGGACAACCCCTTGCAGAAGGTGGTTCTGGCGCGCGCACTGCGACTGGTGGCCGATGCCCCGATGGACCCGATGACGATTCTGGGTCGTCTGCTGGCCGCCGACCCCGACGCCACCGGCTACCTGGCCGACCTCTCCCCCGCCGGCCCCGACTTCGAGGGTCGGATTCTGGTGGGAGCCAGTCCCGAACTGCTCATCGCCCGCCGCGGTGATCAGGTGACGTGTCAGCCGTTCGCCGGTTCCGCACCGCGCTCGCCGGACCCCGGCATCGACGCCGCCAACGGCGCCGCCCTGGCCGAGTCCGGCAAGAACCGCCACGAACACCAACTCGTCGTCGACACCGTGCGCACAGCCCTGGAGCCGCTGTGCGGCCGGCTGGAGGTGGCCGCCGAGCCGCACCTGAGCAGCACCGCCGCACTGTGGCACCTGAGCACACCCATCCGGGGGACGCTGCGCGACACCTCAACGACCGCTTTGGATCTGGCGCTGTTGCTGCATCCGACCCCCGCCGTCGGCGGAGTGCCCACCGCAGCGGCCGTCGACCTGATCGCCGAGGTCGAGGGCGACCGCGGCTTCTACGCCGGCGCAGTCGGCTGGTGCGATACACACGGTGACGGCCGCTGGGAGGTTGCCATCCGCGGCGCGGTGCTCTCGGCCGACCGCCGGAGCGCGGTGGCGAGTGCCGGCGGCGGCATCGTCGCCGAGTCCGACGCCGACGACGAAGTCGCCGAAACCACGACGAAGTTCCGCACCATCCTCGCGGGGTTGGGAGTGTCATGAGCATCCGGCTGGCAGAACCGGGCGACGAGGCCGAGATCGTCGCGATGATCTACGAACTGGCCGTCTTCGAGAAGGCACCGGAGGAATGCACGGTCACCGAAAACCAGATCACCGCAGCGCTTTTCGGCGACGATGCGGTGGCGTCGTGCCACCTGGTCGAGATCGGCGGTGAGGTGGCGGCGATGGCGCTGTGGTTCCGCAACTTCTCCACCTGGGACGGGGTGGCGGGCGTCCACCTGGAGGACTTGTTCGTGCGTCCGCGGTTCCGCCGCCGCGGCCTGGCCCGGATGCTGCTGTCCACCCTGGCGCAGGTATGCGTCGAGCGCGGCTACAGCCGACTGAGTTGGGCAGTGCTGGATTGGAATTCCGACGCGATCGCGCTCTACGACGCCGTCGGCGGACGGCCGATGTCGGAGTGGATCACCTACCGGGTGTCCGGGCCGGAGCTTTCCGCCTTGGCCGAGTCGACCCCGCCGGTCATCCACTGAATCGTGGCCGGGCTGAACAGCAGCACCAGAACGGCGATCGAGACCAGAGCCACCGGTATCGCATAACCCCACTGGTGCGAGCCGACCCCGGCGTACCAGCTCACCGGAAGCAGCAGCATCTGTGCGTAGATCCCGATCCCGCGGCCCCACCGCCGGCCGGTCCACAACGCCCACCCGGCCAACAGCAGTACCGCGCCGCAGATCCCGAACCAGGCGGCGTTTCCGTACCCGTTGACGACGTGCCGGTCAGCACCGGCCAACCCGCGGACCAGGAACACCGCTGCGGCGATGAGTCCGATCGCGCCCTGGAGTCCGACCAGCACTGCGGCCTGCCGCACGGTCCCGGGAGACGGTTGCGGAGAGGAGTTGGTCATCCGCCGAATGTAACTCCCCCGCGACCTTCGGCGCCGGATATGGCGCTGGCGATACAGTCGGCGGGTGCGCGCAGTGCTCATCGTCAACCCGAACGCCACCTCCACCACTCCGGCCGGACGCGACCTGCTGGCGCACGCGCTGGAAAGCCGCGTCGACCTGGTGGTCGCCCACACCGACCATCGGGGCCACGCCGTCGAGATCGCCGAGGCGGCCAAGCGCGACGGTGTCGACGTGATCATCGTGCACGGCGGAGACGGCACGGTGAACGAGGTGGTGAACGGCCTGCTGGGCAAGCCCGGCCCCACCCGCCCAGCCGCCGAGGATCTCCCCGCGGTGTCGGTGGTGCCCGGCGGATCGGCCAACGTGTTCGCCCGTGCGCTGGGCATCAGCCCGGACCCCATCGAGGCCACCAACCAGCTGATCGACCTTCTCGGCGAGCGCAGGCGCGGCGAGCCGTGGCGGCACATCGGGCTGATGGACTGCGTCGAGCGCTGGGCGGTGTTCACCGCCGGCATGGGGGTTGACGGCGACGTGGTGGCCGCCGTTGAGGCCCAGCGCGCCAAGGGCCGGAAGGTCACCGCAGCCCGCTACATGCGGATCGGCCTCCGCGAAATGCTGGCCAACGCCCGTGCACTGCCGCTGCTGACCGCGCACCTGCCGGATCGGGAGGCCGTCGAGGGCGTCCATTTCGCGTTCGTCTCCAACGCCAGCCCGTGGACCTACGCCAACACCCGGCCGGTCTGGACCAATCCTGGCACCACCTTCGACACCGGCCTCGGGCTGTTCGCCGTCACCAGCATGAACACCCTGGCCAACCTGCTGCTGTTGCGCCGCATGCTGTCGAAGAAGGCGAACATCAAGGCCCGGCATCTGGTCCGCGAGGACGACCTGCCGTGGGTGCGAATCACCGCTGCGGAGCC
>CAIOYU010000634.1 GCA_903862565.1 uncultured Actinomycetes bacterium
CGGCGCGGTGGCATCGGAAGCCCCCGGGATCGCCAAGGTCCCGGACGGCCGAACCCTGACGGTCGCCGCCAAGAATGAGACCCAGTTGCCGGTCGCACCGTTGACGACGTCGCTGTCCTCGCGGGCCTACATGGTCGGCGGCACCTTCACCGGAGAAACAACCGGCGCCGTGGAAGGCGGATCCCTGGAAGTCGGCTACCAGATCGGCTGCGCGATCGAAATGGACAAGGTGAAACTGAACGGGTCCCTCGGCGGTACGTTCGGCAACAGCACCCTCGGGATCGCCGGCCTCAACTTACCCGGCACGATTTCCTTCCCGATCAAGGGCCAGGTCGAGGTTGAACCGCGGCCCGGCACCGTCACCAACGTCCTGATCGACAAGAAATCGTTCAAGGGCACAGCGGGGCGAATCACCCTGAAAGACATCAGCATCAAAGTGGACAACTGCGTCGGTGCGTCGTCACTGCGATCGTATGCGCTGCTGACGTCTTCCACTGCCGACGAGGACGACGTCGTGGCTTACTACGGCGTTACCAAGGTGTTCTAAACCGATGGACCGGCGACCGAGTTCCCCGCGATGGCGGCGAGCGTCCCTGGCCGCGGGCCTTGCGGCCTGGACCGCAGCGGTCGCGACGGCGGCCACGGCCGGAGCCGACCCGGCCCCCCCGCCCCCGCCGCCGACCGTCGACGTCCCGCCGGAAACCCCGGTTCCCTATTCCCCCTACGCCGCCGCCGAGGAAACTCGAAACAACCCCGCCGGCGTATTCACAGACCTCATCGCCGGGGCAGACCAGTACCCAATGCTGGCCCAGTCGGCAACCCCGGCTTTGCCGGGTGCCGCGCCCTTCCAGGCTCCCGGCGCGGACCTGCTCGAATCGGTCTCGCTCCTCATGCCGCAGAACTTCGGGATGCCCGGCGACGAGCTGCAGAACCCCTACGCACTGGCCCAGGGCGTCGCGCCGGGTCCGTTCGCCCGAGTCGACGCTTTCCAGGGAGTTCGGGCTCTGCTCCATGGCGCGCTGGGCCGGATGCCCCGCGAAGAACTCGGCCTGCCGCTGGCGGGCACCGCCCCTCCGCCGGACGCCGTGATCCCCCCGGGACTAGTGCAGTTCCTGCCGCCGGCGGAGGAAATCCTTCCGCCCCCAACACAACCGCCGAGCAATCCGCCCAGTTGAGACGGCTTTAGCCGTTGGTAGAGGCGCAGTTAATGGTGATGTAGGCCAGCGGCTGCTCGCCCTCATCTCCTGCGGTGTCGATATTGGTCACGGTGCACTGCGACAGCGGGACGTCGGGTACCCCGTTCTCGTACTGGAGTTGGACGTCGTAGTTGGCGTCGTCGTAGGCCCCCACCGTTGACGCGGCGGATTCGTCGCCGGCATCCGGGAGGGCCGGCGGGTCGGCCAGAGCCTGCGGGGCGAGTGCCAACGCCGACGCGGCTACCGCAACACAGAGTGCGCTCACTGAGCGTCGAGTCAGGGCGGACATGAGGGTCCTCTCAGGGGGGGCGAAACTTCGTGCCCGGATTGTACCCGACGGTAACTAATCGTCGTCGGGGCAGAGCACATCCATGACGATGGCCATTCCGACGACGTTGGTTTCCTCAGTGATCCCAGGCGAGTGGTAGCTGACCACCCGACACCGATTAAGGGGCACCGTCCGGCTTCCGTTGACCCAGTTGGTGCTGACCGAGTAGCCGAGGCGCTCCAGTTCCTCGAGCGTTTCACTCGCCGATTCTGAACCCGGTTGCGGCAAGTCGCCGGGGTCACCGGTCGCACGCGCGCTCATTCCCGGACCCACTATGGCGACGACGGCAAGGGCCACCGCGCCGGCCGCCACCTTCATCGCCGACGCGCCGCGTTCCGAAACGTTGCCCATGCACGCAGTATTGCAGGATTCGCGTCAGCGTGACAGCGGGTTAACCCGCCGTTCACTTCAGGCCTCTTGCCGCGGGACCGCGGCCGGGCGAGGCTATGACGGTGGTGTCCTCTCTCAGCCGCCGGGTGTTCCTCAGCGGTGCCGCGACGGTGGGGGCGATCGGTGTCGGCGCCCTGACGCTGCAAAAGTCCGCCAA
>CAIOYU010000635.1 GCA_903862565.1 uncultured Actinomycetes bacterium
GCCCCTGGTGCCGCAGATCGCCACGCGCAAGATCCAGGACGTGGTGCTCAGCAGTGCGAGCATCACCTGTTCCCATGCCGGTGATCTCGACCCCGCGACGAACCGTCCCGACGGCACCGACGCCGAATGCTTCTATGCGCGCCATGGCCGCAAGGCTGAACTGACGACCCGGGCCTTCCTGCAACGGGCGGGCGGGATGTTCTTCCCGATCTCCTGCGGCCGGATCAACGGCCGGATCTACGCCTGCATCTGTTACGGCGCCGCCGACGGCTCCACCACCACCGAGGAACTCACCGCGGCGGTCCGCCGGGCACTCGACGAGTTCGGGATCACCGCGACCATCGAGTAGCGCTCAGGGCTGGGCGTCGAACACCTCCTGTGGGATCGCGCCTCCAGTCCGCAGCGCTCCGAAAAGGGCCTGTGCGGCTTCGGAGTTCCACACCACCACCGATCCGGCCTCGTTGTCGGTGATCTCCCCGACCGGAACCGTCAACCGGGTCTCCGATCCCAGCAACGCGATCGCCAGTCGGGCCAGGTCCCACACGTGTACTCCCCGGTCGACCGACAGGGCGCCGACGACACCGTGCGGAACCGTGTACCAGCGCCACGGGTTGAGCCAGACCAGCGGGCTGGCGGCCCGATGCAGCATGGCCGCCATGAACTCCCGCTGCTTGAGCATCCGGTCCAGATCCGCCCTCGCGGTGGCGCGGCTGCGGACGTAGCCCAGTGCCTCCGGTCCCCGAAGCGTCTGGCACCCGGCGGGCAGATCGATGCCCGCCAGCGGATCGTCGATCGGTTCGGCCGGACACACCCGCACACCGCCGAGGCCGTCGACCACGGCGCCGAAGCCCGCGAAGCCGACCTCGGCGTAGTGGTCCAGGTGCAAGCCGGTGGCCAGCTCGATGGTCTGCGCCAGCAGTGACGGGCCGCCCTCGGCGAACGCGGAATTGACCTTTTCCATGCCGTAGCCGGGGATATCCAGATAGGAGTCGCGTGGGATCGACACCATGGCCGTGGGCTGGGAGGAACCCAGGGCGGGGATGTGCACCAGGAGCACCGTGTCGGTCCGGCCGCTGCCGAGGTCCCCGCCGGTGGCCAGCTCGGCTTGCTGCTCCGGGCTGAGATCGGCGCGGCTGTCGGAGCCGACCAGCAGCCAGTTGGTGCCGCTGCCCCCGGCCGGCCGCCCGTCGTAGTCGCTGAACACCGCGATCCGCCGCAGGGCTGACTCGACCCAGACCGCCGTACCGAGCCCTGCGGTCACCGACACCAGTGCGGCGATCGTCACCAGTGTTTTAATGCGCCTGCGCCAGTTGATCTTCCGTGCCGCGCGGACCGGCTTCCGATGGATCGGGGGAGCGGGTTTCGCCCTGGGTGACGACGAAGGCCTCGGGGAAGGCCTCGGGGACGGCCTTGGGGTCTTCTTCCTCGGTGGTGGTGCCGGCGGGACGGGCTGGGGCGGAGGTTCGACTCTTCGGAGGATGGGTGGGGGCGGACTGCGCCGTGGCGCAGGAACGGGGCGGGGCGGCGGGGGCGGTGGCGTGGCATGGCGGGGTGGACGCGGCGGCGGATAGGGGGCGGGCCGAGGCGGCGCCGACCGGGGGGCGGCGTGGCGGGGCGCAGGGGGAGGCGGGGCCGGGACGGGCCGGAATGTCGGAGGGGGCCTGTGGCGTGGCGGTGGCGCGGCCGGCAGTGGGCCCCTTCGGGGCGGCAGTGGCGGCAGCGGAGGGCGGGGTTGGGCGCCGCGAACCGGTGGCATCGGTCGGAGAGTGGGATGGCGGTGGATCACCTGCGGCGGCTCGCGCTGTGCCGTGGGCGGTGCCATTGGGGGGCGCCGCACACGCGGAATAGGCTCGGTCGGCGGGTCCGAGGAAGGCGGCCGAGGCGGGCTCACCAGGTCAACTTACTTGCCGCCGCAGCGGGCTCACTGAAGCCAACTCACGTGCCCGGCCAAAGCGACGTAGCCGACGAACGCCACGGTATCGATCACGCCGTGTGCGATCACCAGGGGCCACAGTCGTCCGGTGCGACACCAGGCGTACCCGAAGACCACTCCCATCACCAGATTCCCCAGCCCGGCGCCGAATCCCTGGTACAGGTGATAGAGGGCCCGCAGGACCCCCGACGTCAGCACGGCTTTCCTTGGCGTCCAACCCAACTGGCGCAAGCGGGTGATCAGATAGCCCACGACGATCACTTCTTCGGCGAAACCGTTCGCGAAGGCTGCCAGCACCAGGACCGGGATGCGCCACCAGGAACTGTGCAGCGTCGAGGCCTCCACGTCCGC
>CAIOYU010000636.1 GCA_903862565.1 uncultured Actinomycetes bacterium
GCCAAGATGGCCTGCCCGGACACCGAGGTGTGGGCCATCGACGGCGACGGCTGCTTCCAGATGACCAACCAGGAACTGGCCACCTGCGCGGTGGAAGGCGTGCCGATCAAGGTGGCGCTGATCAACAACGGCAACCTGGGCATGGTGCGCCAGTGGCAGACACTGTTCTACGGCGAGCGCTACAGCAACACCAACCTGTCCACCCACAGCCAGCGCATCCCCGACTTCGTCAAGCTGGCCGAGGCGATGGGCTGCGTCGGATTGCGTTGCGAGCGTGAGGAAGACGTCGTCGACGTGATCAACCAGGCCCGCGCCATCAACGACCGTCCGGTGGTGATCGACTTCATCGTCGGCGCCGACGCCCAGGTGTGGCCGATGGTCGCCGCCGGCACCGGAAACGACGAAATCATGGCGGCCCGCAACATCCGGCCGCTGTTCGACGAGGACAACTCTGAGGGGCGCGCCTGATGCCGACTTCTTCTGATTCAAAGACGGTCACCCACACCCTGTCGGTGCTCGTCGAGGACAAGCCGGGCGTCCTGGCCCGCGTCGCGGCGCTGTTCTCCCGGCGCGGGTTCAACATTCAGTCGCTGGCGGTGGGTCCCACCGATCAGAAGGCCATGTCGCGGATGACCATCGTCGTCACCGCCGAGGAGACCCCGCTCGAACAGATCACCAAGCAGCTCAACAAGCTGATCAACGTGATCAAGATCGTCGAGCAGGACGAGGACAACATGGTGGCCCGTCAGCTCGCGCTGATCAAGGTCCGCACCGACGCAGCCACCCGCAGTCAGGTTATCGAGGCGGTGAACCTGTTCCGCGCCAAGGTGATTGACGTCTCCACCGAGTCGCTGACCATCGAGGCCACCGGCACCGAGGAAAAGCTCGAGGCGCTGCTGCGGATCCTCGAGCCCTACGGCATCCGCGAGACGGTGCAGTCCGGTGTGGTAGCACTCTCTCGCGGCCCGCGCGCCATCACGAACTCGAAATAGCAGTTAAGACCCGAGAAACACGAAGAGACAGAAGGAAGCTGAAGAAGTGGCAATCGAGATGTTCTACGACGACGACGCCGACCTGTCGATCATTCAGGGCCGCAAGGTCGCGGTGATCGGGTACGGCAGCCAGGGCCACGCGCACTCGCTGAGCCTGCGCGACTCCGGCGTTGCGGTGAAGGTGGGCCTCAAAGAGGGCTCGAAGTCGCGGGCGAAGGTCGAGGAGCAGGGCCTCGAGGTCGGCACCCCGGCTGAGGTCGCCAAGTGGGCCGACGTCATCATGCTGCTGGCGCCCGACACCGCCCAGGCCGAGATCTTCTCCAACGACATCGAGCCCAACCTCAACGCCGGCGACGCGCTGTTCTTCGGCCACGGCCTCAACATCCACTTCGGGCTGATCAAGCCGCCGGCCGACGTCACCATCGGCATGGTCGCGCCCAAGGGCCCGGGTCACCTGGTGCGCCGCCAGTTCGTCGACGGCAAGGGTGTGCCCTGCCTGGTCGCGATCGAGCAGGATCCGACGGGTAACGGTCTGGCCCTGGCTCTCTCCTACGCCAAGGCCATCGGCGGCACCCGCGCCGGCGTCATCAAGACCACCTTCAAGGACGAGACCGAGACCGACCTCTTCGGCGAGCAGGCCGTGTTGTGCGGCGGCACCGAGGAATTGGTCAAGACCGGCTTCGAGGTCATGGTCGAGGCGGGCTACGCCCCGGAGTTGGCCTACTTCGAGGTGCTGCACGAGCTCAAGCTGATCGTCGACCTGATGTACGAGGGCGGCATCGCCCGGATGAACTACTCGGTGTCCGACACCGCGGAGTTCGGCGGCTACCTGTCCGGCCCGCGGGTCATCGACGCAGACACCAAGAAGCGGATGAAGGACATCCTGAGCGACATCCAGGACGGCACCTTCGTCAAGCGTCTGGTGGCCAACGTCGAGGGCGGCAACAAGGAGCTCGAGGGCCTGCGCAAGAAGAACGCCGAGCACCCGATCGAGGTCACCGGGGCCAAGCTGCGCAAGCTGATGAGCTGGGTCGACCGGCCGATCACCGAGACGGCGTAGCCGCTTCGTCACGACTGAAGCCACGCAGGAGGTTCGCGAGAACCCCTGCGTGGCTTCGGCTTCAGGAGACTTGTGGCCGTCGCCCGGCCAACTCGTCGACCCGGTGCCTCCAGGCGATGCTCAAGGCCACCGCCCCCGCGATGATCGCCAGGAAAGCCGACGGCCAGTTCAGATTGCGGACAAGCCAGGTCTGGCCGGTCACGATCGCGGCGAAGAATCCCCAGCACGCGAGGTTGCCGAGCGCGGTCGCTGCCACCAGGGGGTCGTGCATGAGGGAACGGGGCCCACTGCGTAGGACGAAGGCGCCGTACATCGCCACGGAGTTGATGCCCGTCAGCGTGAGGAAGTACGCCAGCCAGTACCCCACCAGCCAGCCATCGGGTTTGATGAAGTAGAGGCTCTCGGCCGGCATGGTCGACGTGATCGGGCTCCGGACAACGCAGATCAGCATGAAGGCGGAGGCGACCAGGACCGGAGCCATGACGCGGAACTTCATGAACCGCTTCAGCGCATCGTCGGACATCAGTCGCACGGCGACGGTCTTGAGCCCCCTCGTCGCCCCCAGCAGGTAACAGACGTTGCCGACAGCGTTGATCAGATAGAACTTTCCGGTCAGCGGGAACGACACGGCCGCGACCAATCCCCACGTTGAATCCAGCACCGCCCCGAGGCCGAACAACGCGATGCCGGCCGTGATTGGGCCGTCCCACTGCGAACCGACGGTGTGACGACGCAC
>CAIOYU010000637.1 GCA_903862565.1 uncultured Actinomycetes bacterium
GACTCAGTACTGCCGCCGACTCAGTACTGGGCGGCGGTACGCAAGAGGTACGAGCACACCAGCAGGTGGTTGTCCTGGCGCAGCAGCTGGGCTACCCCCTGCTGTTCGTCGCTGGCGTTTCGGGCGCCCATTGCCGGCGCGACCCGCATGGTGAACAGCACCTGCGCCTGGTAGGACGACGACAGCACGATCTTGTCGATCCCGGTGACTTCGGCTCGGGTGAATTGTTTGCGGAATGCGTCGCTGGACAGGCGCGCCAGGGCGAGGTCCGATTTCTGGTCCTTGATGGCGTCGAACATCCCGCAGGCCGTATTGCGGGCGATGGTCTCGGTGTCGTTGTCCGACAGCGCGTCCAGATAGTTCTGGATCGCCGTCTGAGCGCCGGCCTCGGTGAACTCGCCCGCCCCGGGTCCGAGTCCCCTACCGCCGAAGACGAGAGCGGCGGCGACCAACGCGACGACGGCCGCCAGGGCCGCCAGCCCCCACCACAGTGCCCGGCCTCCTACGGCACGGCCCGTGGGTCGTGCCGGATAACCGACCGGTGGCGGCAGCGGGCCCGGATAGGCGCCGGCCCCGCGATCGGGGTAAGGGTAGGGCTCCGCGTAAGAGCCCGGGTTCACCCCCGGGTAGCCGGGCTGCCCCTGCGGGGGTTGACCCTCGGCCCCGCCTCGCGGGTAGGGCGGAAACGGGCCAGCCATGCGTTAGCGCTCCTGGGGGGTCGGGGTCCTTAGGCAGGCTAGCGCACGGTCACCGCGACGAAGCCGCGGCGTCGCCGGGGTATCGTCTCTACGCCACTCGGCGACCTTCGTGAACGAAACACTGAAACGAATCAATTAAGGACGGATACACGTGAGCATTGCGGTGACCGGATCTATCGCCACCGACCATCTGATGCGGTTTCCGGGCCGGTTCTCCGAGCAACTCCTGGCCGAACACCTGCAGAAGGTGTCGTTGAGCTTCCTCGTCGACGATCTGGTGGTCCACCGCGGGGGTGTGGCCGGCAACATGGCCTACGCCATCGGCGTGCTCGGCGGGGACGCGGTGCTCGTCGGCGCGGCGGGCATGGACTTCACCGACTACCGGGAGTGGCTCGAGTCCGCCGGCGTGAACTGCGACGGCGTGCTGATCTCCGAGACCGAGCACACCGCACGCTTCGTCTGCACCACCGATCTCGACATGGCCCAGATCGCCTCGTTCTATCCCGGTGCGATGTCTCGGGCCCGCAACATCAAGCTGGCCGACGTCGTCGCCGCCTCCGGCACGCCCGAATTGGTGATCGTCGGCGCGAACGACCCCGATGCGATGTTCACCCACACCGACGAGTGCCGCAAGCTGGGCCTGGCGTTCGCCGCCGACCCCTCCCAGCAGCTGGCCCGCCTGGACGGCGAGCAGATCCGCCGACTGGTGGACGGTGCCACCTACCTGTTCAGCAATGACTACGAGTGGGACCTGATGCTGTCCAAGACCGGCTGGACCGACGCCGATGTGCTCGGCCAGGTCGGTCTGCGCGTCACCACGCTGGGCGCCGACGGCGTCGACCTGGTCGGAGCCGACGGCACCCGCATCCACGTGGGAGTCGTCCCGGAGACAGCCAAGGTGGACCCCACCGGTGTCGGCGACGCCTTCCGGGCCGGCTTCCTCACCGGCCGCGGGGTCGGTCTGGATCTGGAACGTTCGGCTCAGCTGGGCTCGCTGGTCGCGGTGCTGGTGCTGGAGACCACCGGGACCCAGAACTGGACCTGGGACCTCACGACTGCCGGGGAGCGGCTCGCGGACGCCTTCGGTCCCCGCGCCGCCGAGGAGATCACCACGGCACTGGGCGTCAAGGCTTAGGTCAGGCCAGGCCGAACTCGCGCAGGTTCTGCGGGCACGACGCCAGTGCCGCCGCCGGACCGAGGGCCGCAACTAGCATGGCCCGCTCGTCTGCCCCCCGGTCCAGCGGCAGTGCGACCTGCCCGCCCAGTGCTGCGCTGCGCTGCAACCCGAACACCACCTCCGCACCGAGGAATGCCCGTTCGGCGTTGCACGGGTGCTCCGCTGCGTCGTCGTCAAGCCACGCGGCCATCTGAGCGACGTACGGCGGCATGTCGGTGCGGTAATCCATGACGCCCTCGCCACTGCGGAACCCTCCGCTTGCGGTCACCGCGCGCCATCCGCCGTTGGTGAGCACCTCGGCGAACCCCTCGGTCCCCTGGGCGCCGATCCGGTTCTTACCCCACCACTTGGCCACCTCAGGCTGGTCGGGGGCTCCGACGCCGCATTCGTAGATCCCGCGGATTCCGTTGGCGTACTGGACGAATCCGCCGAGGTAGTCCGGAGAAGGGTGGTTGTCGGCCAGCTTGTGCCGGCCGGCGGCCTGCGCCATCGTCCACTGTGCGGGGGAGTAGTCGTTGAACCACATGGTGTAGTCGATCAGGTGGCTGAGCATGTGGGTCGACCAGCCGGTTGCGGTTCCGTAGACGGTGTGGACCCGGCCCAGTTCCCCGCCGGCGATGATGTCCTTCACCCGCTGGTAGTGCGGTCCGTAACGATGCTGGTGGCTGACCACGGCTTTGACCCCGGCCGCGCGCAGGGCGTCGCGAATGGCGAAGCCCTCGGTACTGGTCAGTGCGACCGGCTTCTCGAAGGCGATGAGTTTGGCGCCGCTCGCGATCGCGGTCTCGATCAGCGCCAGGCGGACGGCTGGCGGGGTGCAGAAGCAGAACACGTCCGGGCGGAGCTCGGCGGCCATGGCGGCGGGGTCGGTGCCGGTGCGCGGGTTGCCGAGGTCGACCGCCGCCTCCGCAAGTGGACCGGGGTTGCGGTTGCAGAGGCCGACCAGTTCGAAGGCAGGGTCAGCCTGGAAGGCGGCGGCGTGCTGACGGCCGCGTTTGCCCACACCGACGACCAGGACGGTGTAGGGCATCTCTTTTCGGCTTACCGGTCTACAGCTGAACCGGGTAGTGCGGCTCGCTGATCTTGGGCACCACACTGCCCTCGACGAAGATCGCGTACCAGAGCAGGAAGATCAGCACCGTCCACAACCGGCGGCTGTGGTCAGCCACGCCGGCGCGATGCTCGTCGAGCATCGTCCGCACCCCCACGAGGTCCACCAGGTGGCCTGCCTGCGAGGCGGCGACGGTGTCGTAGGCCCAGTCCAGCAGTTCGCCTGCCCGCAGCCAGTGCCGGATCGGCACCGGGAACCCCAGCTTGGCCCGGTTGAGGACGTGCGCGGGCACGATCGGCTCCAGCGCACGGCGCAGGGCGTACTTCGTGGTGGTGCGGGTGATCTTCTGGTCGAACGGCAACCGCGAAGCCACCGCGAACACCTCCGGGTCCAGGAACGGAACCCGCAACTCCAGCGAATTGGCCATGGTCATCTTGTCGGCCTTGACCAGGATGTCGCCGCGCAACCAGGTGAACAGGTCGATGTGTTGCATCCGCGCCACCGGGTCCCAGCCCTGAGACTCGGCGTAGATCGCGGCGGTGACGTCGGTGTGCGTCCAGTCCGGGTTGAAGTCGGGCAGCACCATACGCAACTGCTCGTCGGAGAAGCTGCGGGCATTGCCGTAGTAACGCTCTTCCAGCGTCTGGGAGCCGCGGTGCAGCAGGCTCTTGCCGCGCATGCCTTCGGGCAACGGCCTGGACGCCTTTCCCAGAGACTTGCGCATCTTTCGCGGGAGGTAGTCGAAAGGCTTCAGTGACAGCGGTTCCCGATAGATCGTGTAGCCGCCGAAGAGTTCGTCGGCACCTTCACCGGACAGAACGACCTTGACGTGCTTACGGGCCTCGCGCGCGATGAAGAACAGCGGCACCAGCGCTGGGTCGGCCACGGGTTCATCGAGGTACCAGACGATCTCGGGCAGCGCCTCGACGAATTCGGACTGGCTGACCACCTTGGCGACGTGCCGGGCGCCGATGGCCTCGGCGGAGGCGACCGCGACGTCTACCTCGGAGAACCCCTCGCGTTCGAAGCCGGTGGTGAAGGTGATCAGCCGCGGGTTGTGCCGGATCGCCAGGGCGGCGATCGCCGTGGAGTCGATACCCCCGGACAGGAACGCCCCGACGGTCACGTCGGCCCGCATGTGCTTGGCCACCGAGTCCTCCAGGACCGCGGTGATCTCGTCATAGCGGGCCTGCTCGCCGCCGGCCTTGAACGGCACCGCGCTGAAACGCGGACGGAAGTACCGGCTCACCTTCGGGGCGTGTCCCGGTCTGATCACCGCGTAGCAGCCCGACTCCAGGCGGCGGATACCCACGTTGAGGGTCTCGGGTTCGGGCACGTACTGCAGGACCGTGTAGTGCTGCAGGGCGCGGGTGTCGATGTCGAGGTCCACGCCCAGGATGGGGGCGAGGTCCAGCAGGCACTTCTTCTCACTGCCGACCGCTGTACCGCCGGGACCCGTCGCCATGAACAGCGGCTTGATGCCGAAGGGGTCGCGGGCACAGAACAACTCCCGGCGGGCGGTGTCCCACAGCGCGAAGGCGAACATGCCCCGTAGTCGGCTCAGTGCTTCGGTACCCCAGTAGTGATAGGCGGCGACGATGGCCTCGCCGTCGCCGTCGGTGGCGAACACCGCGCCGAACTCTGCCGCGAGCTGCTCGCGCAACTCCAAGTAGTTGTAGATCTCGCCGTTGAAGACCAGGACGTAGCGGTCCGGCTCGCCCGGCGGCCCCCAGCGCAACGGCTGGTGGGAATGGGCGATATCAATGATCGACAGCCGGTTGAAGCCGAGGACGACGGTGCCCTCGGTCGCCGGCCCAGCGGCTCCGGTGACATCGGCCCAAGTTCCGGGCTCGTCGGGTCCACGGTGGCGCATGAGGTGCGACGCGCCGGCCACGGCGTCGACGGTCTCTTCGGATATCGCACCGGCCGCGTGTCCTACCAGGGCAAGCAGTCCGCACACCCGGCCTAGTATGCCGCAAGGCCAGGACTCGCCCGAACCGGCATGTAAGCCGAATCGCCAGGTGTGTCCGCGTGCTGTCGTTCGGTGGTCTACGCTGCGTAGTATTCGAGTTGCGACGCGCGTTCACGCGGCCCGCTCAGGGGTCGTTCGAAGGCCGTCTGCCCAGCTTGTGACACAGGAGGCGCGAAGGTGACAGCACGCGGGCTAGGCCGTAGCACGGGCCAGGGCGCGACCCCCTCGAGGCGGGGTCGGAAGGTGGCGCTGGCCACCGCGCTGGCCGGTTTGGGACTGACGTTGAGCGGGTGCACGTGGCGGGAGGGCCTCGCCCTGGGCTGGCCGAACGGCATCACACCGGAAGCTCGTGCGAATCATTCGCTGTGGCTCGGTTCCGTCATAGCGGCCCTCGTCGTCGGCGTGATCGTGTGGGCCCTGATGTTCTACACCGCGTCGGCATACCGGAAGAAGAAGACCGACACCGAGCTGCCCCGTCAGTTCGGCTACAACATGCCGCTCGAGCTGGTGCTGACGGTGATCCCACTGGTGATCATCTCCGTCCTCTTCTACTTCACCGTCGTGACGCAGAACAAGATGCTGCACAAGGAGTCCAACCCCGAGGTGGTCGTGGATGTGACGGCCTTCCAGTGGAACTGGAAGTTCGGCTACCAGAAGGTCGCGTTCAAGGACGGCTCCTTCAACTATGACGGCGTCGACGCCGCGCGCAAGGCCGCCATGGAGTCCAAGCCCGAGGGCAAGGATTCGCACGGCGAGGAGATCGTCGGCGCTATCCACGGCAAGAACCCCGAGGATCGGTCCTACCTCAATTTCGACAAGATCGAGACTATCGGCACCAGCGACGAGATCCCTGTTCTGGTCCTGCCCGTGGGCAAGCGGATCGAGTTCGAGCAGGCCTCCGCCGACGTCATCCACTCGTTCTGGATCCCCGAGTTCCTGTTCAAGCGCGACGTCTTCCCGGACCCGAAGGCCAATCACTCGGAGAACGTCTGGCAGGTTTCCGAGATCGAGAAGACCGGCGCTTTCGTCGGCCGCTGCGCTGAGATGTGCGGCACCTATCACTCGATGATGAACTTCGAGGTCCGTGTGGTCCCGGCCAACGACTTCAAGACGTACCTGCAGGCGCGGATGGCGGGCAAGACCAACGCCGAAGCTCTCCAGGCGATCAACCAGTCGCCGGTTTCGACCAGCACCCGGCCGTTCGACACGCGTCGTGGCGAGCAGGTCGGCGCTGACGCACCGGCAATGGCCCAGGCCAGCAAGTAGGAGTGGGAGTACAGACATGCGCATCGAAGCCCGGCTTTTCGAACTCCTGACGGGGTTGTTCATCCTCGCCACGATCGTCTACGGGGTGCTGACCAAGGTCTTCAGCCACCATCTTGAGTGGGCCGGAACGACCGCCTTGGCGTTGACCGCGGGTCTCACGCTCATCATCGGCACGTTCTTCCGCTTCATCTCCCGTCGCGTCGACATCCGGCCGGAAGACTACGAGAACGCCGATATCGCTGACGGCGCCGGTGAGCTCGGGTTCTTCCCGCCGCACAGCTGGTGGCCGATCCTGATCTCGGCGTCGTTCTCGACCGCTGCCATCGGTGCGGCGCTGTGGCTGCCCTGGTTGATCTTCGCCGGTATCTGTTTCGTGCTGGCATCGGTGTGTGGCTTGGTCTTCGAGTACTACATCGGTCCCGAGAAGCACTAGCAGACGCGATCCGATCGCACGATGAGTGGGCCGAATCGGCCGGACGAGGACGCGGGCGGTCAGTCTCCCGATGAGCTGGGGAACTTCGACCAAGACCGCGACGACCTGACCGATACCGGATTCTCCCGCGCCTATTCAGCGCCGGAGTCCGAGCAGTACACCATTGCGCCGTACTTGCCTGCCGATCTGGCGCTCTACGAGTACGACAGCTACGACGCCGCGGACGCTGGGGACGACCTACCTCCTCCGAAGTGGCCGTGGGTGGTCGGGGTCACGGCGATCGTCGCGGCCGTGGCGCTCGTCGTCTCGGTCTCGCTGCTGGTCTCCCGCAGCGACACCAGCACTGTCGCCACCCCGACAACCACCACGGTGCCGCCGCCACCCGTGCAGGACCAGATCACCACGTCGACGCCCCCGCCTTCGCCGCCGAGTTCGACGACAAGTGAGGAGGCGCCGCCACCGCCTCCACCGCCGCCCAGCACGGAGACGGTGACGGCCAGTCCCGAGCCGCCGCCCCCGCCGCCGCCGCCCCCTACCAGCGAAGCCCCGACGCCGCCGGTGACGACACAGGCACCACCCCCGCCGCCGCCGGTCACCACGACCGCCGCGCCGCCGGCGGGTCCGCGGCAGGTGACGTACTCCGTCACCGGCACCAAGGCCCCTGGTGACGTCATCACGATCACCTATGTCGATGCCTCCGGCCGGCGGAAGACGCAACGTAACGTGTACATCCCGTGGTCGTTGACCGTCACGCCGATCTCTCAGTCCGACGTCGGTTCCGTTCAAGCGTCCAGCCTGTTCCTGGTGAGCCGGCTGAACTGCTCCATCACCACTAGCGACGGGACGGTGTTGTCATCGAACCAGAACAACGGCGCGCAGACGAGCTGCTGATGGCTCCGGACGCGGCAGAGACCCGCGAGGCGTACGGCGGACAGTCACCGGAGACGGTGGACCGCATCCTGGTAGGCGCGTGTGGCGCCATCTGGTTGCTTCTGGTCGCGATGGGGGTGATCGCGACGATGGCGCTCATCGACCTCGGCCGGGGCCACCCTGCCGGCGGTGAGTCCGAGCGTTCGTCATGGCCGCTCTACACCGTCATCGCGGTGTCGGCGGTGATACTTCTCGGTGCCATCCCACTGCTGCTGCGCGCCCGGCGCAACGCGGTGGCCGCTGATGCTCGGCTTGAGGTAGAGGTTGAGGCACCGGTTCGGCCGATCGAGGCTCGTACCGAGAAGCTGAGGGTGTTCGGCACCGCGGTGGACCCCTACGAGCGGCCGCTGCCCGACATCAATCCCGCTGATTCCCGGGTACCGTCGACGCTGCTGAACCGGCTCTGGCTCCGGGGCACGGTCTCCCTTGTCGGGGCTATCGGGCTTGCTTTGATCGGCGTCGCCGCCGGCACCTATCTTCTGGCCACCTCCAGTGCCACCGCGGCGTGGGTGGCCCTGGGCTTCGCGGGAGCCGTCACCGTGGCGATGCCCGCAATCCTCGTGGGCTTTCAGCGCAAGTTGGGGGAAGCGGTCGAGGAAGCCCAGGCCTAGTTTCGCGCTTGCGCGTTCACGAACCCCTGTTCGAAGCCATCGCCCGCGCTCTTAGGATCAAGGTCCAGGCACGTTCGTAGTGTCCGAACCAACTAAGGAGTGCCGATGAAACTCGATCACCAGACTGCGCTGATCACCGGTTCCAGCGGCGGTATCGGCGAGGAGTTCGCTGTCCAGTTCGCCAAGCGCAAGGTGAACCTGGTTCTCGTCGCACGGCGAGAGGACAAGCTCGCCGAGCTGCGCGCCAAACTGCTGGAACTGAGCCCGGGCCTGACGATTGACGTGATCGCTGCTGACCTGTCGGTCCCCGGTGCGGCCGTCGAACTGGCCACCAGGATCGGCGACCTGGGGCGGGTGATCGATATTCTGGTCAACAATGCCGGCGTCGGGCTTCACGGTGACTTCGTGCGGCAGAGCGTCGGGGAGAACGCGGCTCAGATCCAGTTGAACTGCATGACACTGGTTGAACTCACTGCGCTGTTCATGCCCGCGATGACACAGGCCCGCCGCGGACTGGTCATCAACGTCGCTTCGACCGCGGCTTTCCAACCTACTCCCGGGATGGCCGTCTACGGCGCCACCAAGGCCTTTGTGCTGTCCTTCACCGAGTCCCTGTGGCAGGAGACGAAGTCGACCGGCGTGCGGGTGTTCGCCTTGTGCCCAGGCGCGACTGAGACGGAGTTCTTCGCGCGTACCGGCGAGGAGTTCCTCACCAATGGCCGGCAGACCTCTCAGCAGGTCGTCGACACCGCGATTGCCGCAATCGACAAGTCGACGCCGACGGTGATTTCGGGTCTCCGGAATGCGGTGATGGCCAATGGATATCGGATCGCCCCGCGCCGATTCCTGCTTCAGATGTCACAGCGAATCATGAAAGCCGATTAGCGAGGGCAGGGGAGTGTCGGTTCTACCCCCGAAGCCTCCAAGCCGACAAGCGCACAACAGAGAAGGCCCCAGCCGAAATCGGCTGGGGCCTTCTCCGTGACCGTCTCTACGGCAGATCAGTGACCGGCGGGATCAGTGACCGTTGTAGGGCTCGTGGTCCTGGTACTCCTTGAGAGCCGTCAGTGCACGGTGCTCGGAGACATGTGATGCCTCGTTGAGTGCCGCGTCCTCGTTGGCCGGATCTGCGGTGAGGAAGCTGCCGTGACCGGGCTTGCCCGCTGCACCCAGCTTGTTCATCCGCTTGGGCACCGCGGCGCCCTCGTACTCC
>CAIOYU010000638.1 GCA_903862565.1 uncultured Actinomycetes bacterium
ATGCCCGGACGCACGCCTGCCGCGGCCGGAGACGCCGACACCGGTGTCGGCGTGCCGCAAAACAGCATGACGCACGCCAGGAAAGCGCTCAGCGTCAGCCGGTGGCCGGACCGTGCGACGGGCATCCGCGCACTATATCGGACAAAAGCAAATGGCCCCCGGATTGTCCTCCGAGGACCATTTTCCCTGTTGGCAGGGACAGGATCTCAAACTGCTACTTCTGGGTTATGTAATGAATTAAATTGTGGTGCAGTAGTTTTCGGAGTTCTGTATGCGCAGGGTAGCGGGGGTAAGGTCCTCCGAACAGCTTCACCGAGTCGCATGCTTTTCACCTGTTGCGAGGGATTGGCTAAGCCTCTTCCGGTTCGGCCAGAACCGCCTCGCCACTTTAGGGGCAGTCGCTCAGATGCGGTTGACTGGAGAGTTCCAGTGCTTTGCGCTCATTCTGGGACAGTTCGAGTTCGGTGCGGCGCCCTGTCTGGGCGGACCGTCGGCCGGCGTCGATGACGGCCATCACCGCGAGAATCTGGTGTGGAGGAACTGGATTGGGACCATTCGCGGTGATCGCCTGGTGCAGTTCGCGGTAGTAACGCAGTTGGTTGCCCGGCGGCGTCGGGCGGCTCGTCTGCCGACCGGCAGTGTCGTAGAGGAGCATGTCGTCGGAATCCTCGCCCCAGCCGGGCGCACCGGGCAAGACGCCCGCTTTGAGTTGATCCTCCTGAATGTCGCTGCGGTGCTTCACCACGGTGCCTGCTGTTCCGTGCGCGATGAACCGGGTGTGCGCCCCTGCGGCGAGCATGCTGCCGTGCAGGATCACCCGACGCCGCGGGTAGTCGAGGATGACGTGCGCCCAGTCATCGGTGCGAGATCCAGCGCGCAGGCAGCCGAAATCGGCGGTGACCGCTTCGGGCAGGCCGAACAGTTGCAGGGCCTGATCAGCCAGGTGTGGGCCGAGGTCGAACCACAATCCTGCACCGGGGCCGGGGTTTTCCCGCCAGCGGTCGCGCGGGCTGGGGCGGAACCGGTCGATGTGGGATTCGAAATGGGCAACCTCACCGATGAGGCCGCCGTCGATGACCTGCTTGATGCCCAAATAGTCGCTGTCCCAGCGACGGTTCTGGAACACCGACACGATCCGCTGACAACGATCGGCGGTGTCGACGACCGCACGAGCATCCTGCAGCGACAGTGCGAACGGTTTGTCGACCACGACGTGATGCCCGGCCGTCAACGCCGCCTCCGCGAGCGGTCGGTGCGTGTCATTGGGCGACGCGATCACCACCAAGTCCACATCACTGCGGGCGATGAGACCGTCGGCATCGACGACGTGGACACCGGGGTGGTCGGCGTGGACATCGGCGGCACGTGACGAGGCGACAGCGACGAGTTTCATGCCCGGGATGGCGGTGATCATCGGGGCGTGGAAAGTCTTGGCCACGTAGCCGTATCCGATCAGACCGACCCTCACGGTGTCGTCAGCAGCAGACATGGCTCTCCTTCCCGCCGAAACACATCTTTCCAGTGCCGCTGCCCGGCAGGGCTAGGTCCCGCTCTTCCATGGCGGAGTTCCGTTTCTCGTAGCGGAATGATGGCGGATCCGCCGGAGAGTGGTTGTCGTTGCTTCAACTATCCGCACACCAACTGACCGACCGCGCGCCCGACGTCGGAGGCAAGTGCCTCGGCCGTGAACCCGGGCGTCAGGGCTCCGCCCCAACGCCCGACGTCGACAACGCCGTGTGCTAGCGCCCACGCAAGCATGGCCTTGCCGCCGGCCTCATCGCTCGACAATGCGGGGTTGGCGGCTCGAACCGCCTCCACCAGCCTGCTGAACGAAGCTAGCGCGGCATCACGCAGTGCTTCCCCCTCCGCACCACCGACCTCTGCAGGCAGTGTTCTGAACATCAACTCATAGTGGGTCTGGTGCGCCATCGCGAAGAGGACGTACTGCTTAACCATCTCCTCAAGTTTTCTGCGGGTCGACCCGCGTCGGCCGAGGACTTCCAGCTGCACCCGCGTAAGCGCATCGAATCCGTCGCGCGCCACAGCGGCTAGTAGCGCGTCTTTGTCGGTGAAGTGGTGGTACGACGCGGACGCGGTTACGCCGGCCCTTCGCGCCACGGCACGCAGAGTCACGTCTTCGACGGTGGATTCGGCAACGAGTTCAAGCGCCGCGTCGATGAGGCCCTGGCGCAGGTTTCCGTGGTGTTGCCCGACGGTTCGTCCCACGCCATGAGATTGACAGCGTTCAACACTGGCGTCGTCTCAGTTCACCGTCAACGGCCGCCCCGTCGAGGTGCACGCATTGTTGTGCGGAACGGTGACGGTCAAGCGTTCGCACGCGGTGTGCTGCGTGCCGGAGAGAACCCCCGCTCCACTGCGCTTCCTGACGATCCTGACCGACCGGAAGTTCGCGGCCCCGATGCCCATTTGGTGCTACGCCATCGAACATCCCGAGGGGCTCTTCGTCGTCGATGCCGGCGCCTCGCCGTCGTACAACGACCCCACGTCCTGGGAGCCCGACCCTCGGACCGGCGCGGTGATCCGGTCGTTTATCAAACTCGACGTGGGCGCCGGTCAGACGCTGCCGGACCAACTCGAGAGCGTCGGCCTGAGGCCGAGCAGTGTGCGTGCCGTCGTGTTGACCCACCAGCACATCGACCACACGGGCACCGTGCCGGCCTTCCCGGCTGCGGATGTCTGGACGACCCGGGCCGAGGATGCCGCAGCGAGACGTATCGGCGCGCTGCATTGGCGATGGCGGGATGCCTCGACGGCTATCCGGCACGTCGACGCTGAGGGAAGGGACACGAATCTCGGTGCCGCCGTGGACCTGACGAGCGACGGTAATCTCACCGCGATTCATACCCCCGGGCATACGCCGGGGTCCGTCACGGTGCGGCTGCACACCGATCAGGGGGACGTCTGGTTCACCGGTGACACTTCGTTCACCGCAGCGGGTATGGATCCCGCCGCGCCGACAGCGGGTATCCACTCCGACATGCGTCAGGTTCGGCGACTTCAGACCCAACTGCGTAACGCAGGCCTGCTTCTACCGTCGCACGACCCTGCGGTACCGCGGCGGCTTCAGGGAAGAATCCCTGAACGGCCCTAGGTAGCTACTGTCCTAGTATCCCAGCCTATGGCCACACCTCAACGCGTCCACATCACTCACGAGTTCAAGTCCGACCCCCAGACCGTGTTCGAAAAGCTCGCCGAGCACGAGAACCTCGGCCCGGTATTCGGTGCCAAGGTCACTCGCGTCAGCGACGGCGCAACCTCGCGCAATGGCGTCGGCTCGGTTCGCCGACTCAAGATTGGTCCCCTTCCGGCGTTCGAGGAGACCACTACAACGGCCCAGCCGAACACGCTGATCGAGTACAAGATCACCAAAGGCAGTCCACTGAGCGGCCACTGGGGCCGCCAGGAGCTGACACCGACCGCAGGCGGCGGCACGAGACTGGACTACACGATCGGTTTCGACTCAGCGATACCCGGGCTGGCCGCACTGGTCGGCAAGGTGCTCGCATCCGCGATCAACAAGCGTCTCCCGAAGCTCACCGACTAATCATGTGACGTGGACAAGGTCCCCGTGTGCCCGATACGCCCCCGCGAGCCCGCACTCAAGACGCTGCGCAGCCTGGCCGCTGACCTCGTCGCCGAGATCCGCGCGCTCGACCGGCGCATCGCCAAAGCCGCCACCGACATCGCCGCGGCTGTCGAAGCATCCGGAACCACCCTGACCGAGGCCAGCGGCATCGGAGTCCTCAACGCCGCCAAGATCATGGCCCCCGTCGACATCGTTGACCGCTTCCGCTCAGCCGACGCGTTCGCCACCGACGCCGGCACCGCGCCCATCGCAGCGTCCTCCGGCGATGGCACTCGCCATCGCCTCTCCCGCGCCGGTGACCGTCAGCTCAACGCACGCTGACGCTTCAGACAAGTCACTTCCCGGGCCTACCAACGCCACCCTACAACCGACCGGTACACCGGGCTCTTGACACAGAGAGGCGCCGTCTAGTCGTGGGTGGGGGGTTCATGGATGAGATGCCGCGTGAAGATCACGAAGAGGCGTGCAGGACCGATCCGCTGTTCGAGTTCGGCCAGGGTGTCCGCACGGATGGCATCGAGTTCGGCTACGCCCAGCACCCCGGAATAGGTCACCCGAAGATCGATCTCGCTGAACTTGCCGCGGCGAACCGTCATCACATCGACCAGTTCGAAATCGTTGGAGTCGGGGTCGGCGTACTCGTCGATGATGGTGTTGACCGTGTCGCGAACCAGGAGGTCGAGGTCACTGTCAGTGCGCCGTCCGGATAGTCGACTGAATTCGGCCCTGGCCTCATGGAATGGCTCGCGGAACAACAGCGCGCACAGAATCAACACGATGAGGCTGTCCGCAATCGCCTTGATGTTGAACGACTCACTGGTGATCGCCGTCCCGCTGGGAAGGACGGTGATGAGCAACAACGAGAAGCAGATGCCGGCCGAGATCACGCCTTCCATCAGTGCCGCATGGCCCTCCACCTTGAGCAGTTTGGAAGTGTGCTGGATCCTGGCGTTGTTGCGGCGGTGGTTCCAGGACAACAGAAGACTGCCGACGGCGACGAAGCCGGTGTAGGCCGCCGCGATGCCAAAGTGCGGTTCCTCTGCCTCACGTTCAACCAGGTAGGTGACGACTTTGATGCCATTGGTGATGACGGCGACGCCAACCACTGCCAAGAGCATCAGCGAACGGAATAGGACGTAGAGGTTCTCCAAGGCCAGTCGGCCGTATGGGTCCTGCGGGGTGGGTGGCTCCTTGGCCACCAGAACCAGCCTTCCCGCGATGATCGCGGCTCCGAAGTTGATCAGCGAGATCACGCCGTCTAATTGCGTCGCAGCCACTCCCGAGATGCCGTACGCAACGAAGCCCAGCACGGCGAATAGGAGCATCGCGTTGCGATGCACCTTCAGACTGCGAATCTCGGTCTGCGCCGCAGCGTCCTTGTCGAGAGTTGCCGGCGAGGCCTGTGTCACGGGGCGAAGCCTAGCTATAGCTAAGTTGGACAGCGCCTGGGAGTGTCGATTCCCCGTGCCCGTCGATTCCCCGTGCCCGTAGTCGGCATTCGAGACCAGCGTGTCGGATCTCGGATCGGACGCCACGCCCCACCTGCACTCCATTTCTGGATGACGCGCCGCGTGGGCGTACTTTCAGACGGGACCTCCACGGCCGTTGAAACCGCCGAACCCGCCGGATCCGCCGATGTTACCGGTGGGTGGCGCACCGGGGCTTCCGGTTCCTCCGGGCGAGCCGGGGTTGAAGGTGCCACTCTCCCCGCCGTCGCC
>CAIOYU010000639.1 GCA_903862565.1 uncultured Actinomycetes bacterium
GTCCACGGGGTGTTAAGCGGCGGTCGGTGGTTCCTCCTGGTGGGTTGGTTTGGGCGGGTTGATCGCCGCGGTCTGGGGTAGGTCGATGATCTTGGGTGCGGTGTCGCCGGCGAAGCGGTGAGGGTGGTGTGCTCGGGCGTCGGCGAGTACGGTTCGGCGTTGGGTGTCCTTGTCGGCGGCCAGGCCGTAGAAGACATCGGCGGGGGTGTGCAGTCCGATGCCGCTGTGCCGATGCTCGTGGTTGTACCACTGGACGAATTCGTCCATGAAATCCCTTGCGTGGTGGATGGATTGGAACCGCTGCGGGAATCTCGGCGCGTACTTGAGGGTCTTGAACCACGACTCGCTGTAGGGGTTGTCGTTGGAGACCTTGGGCCGTGAATGTGAGCGGGTCACCCCCAATTCGGTAAGCAGCCCGGCCACGCTGTTGCTGGTCATCGACGTTCCTCGGTCGGCGTGCACGACGTGCGGGATGCCGTAGGTGCCGAAGATCTGCTCCATCATCTCCTTGGCCAGCACCCCGCACTCACGGGCGTGGACATGAACACCGACGATGTAGCGCGAGTAGATGTCGATCATCACGTAGGCGTCGTAGTAGATCCCCTTGGCCGGGCCGGCCAGTTTGGTGATGTCCCAGCTGTACACCTGCCGCGGGGCGGTGGCGACCAACTCCGGGCAGACCGCCTTGTGGTGGCGGGCCAGCCTGCGACGCTCTTTGACCTGGCTGTTCGCGCCCAGGATGCGGTACATCGTGGAGACCGAACACAGGTAGGTGCCCTCATCGAGGAGGGTGGCCCACACCTGCATCGGCGCACAATCGACGAAGCGGGCGCTGTTGAGCTCAGCCACAACCCGGGCGCACTCTTCGGCGGTGAGCTTGTTGATCGGCACCACCGGCACCGGCTGGGCCGGTACTGGTTTCGGCGCGGCCCGCCGTAGTGCTGTTGAGCGGTGCATCCCGGTCAACGCCGCCGCATCGCGGGTGGTGATGCTGTTGGTGCGCAACTCATTCCAGGCGTCCATCAACGCTTGGTCGGCCTGGCGGGCGGCTCCGCGCTCTCGGAGAGACTTTCCAAGAGCGCAAGGATATGCAGGTGATCCTGACCCGGTTCATTTGACCCGTATCTACGGGCACCGAGGCGAGGGAATCGGAGGTTCGCTCCACATGTCGATGTTCATGCCGTGCCTGTCGCGCCGAGTGCTGGGTGACACCGGCGTCGAGGTTCGACTGGGCCACGAGTTGCTCGATGACTATCTGCGGTTCGTCGCCGCCCGGTGCCGCCCGAACTCGGTGCTGGCCGCCGGGTATGACCTGAAGGTCTTCTTTACCATCGTCGGCAAGGACCCGGTCGAGGTCACGACAACTGATGTTCTTGACTTCATTGCAGCCCAACGTCTCCCAGTGCACGGCGGCAACGTGGTGCGTTTCGACGATGGCGAGAAGGGACTGTCAGCGCGCACCATCGCGCGTCGCCTGGCGACGCTGTCCGGGCTCTACGGCTACCTGTCCGCGCGCAACCTGGTCACCGCCAGTCCCGTCCCTACCGGGCTGAGCGTTCGCCTCCCCACGTCACGGCAACAACCGCGCCGGGCGACCCCGCTGATCCGCACCCCACGCACACTCCCGCGAATCCTCGATGCCGCGGGCGGCGCCGATCTTCTCGGTGCCCTGCGCACCCACCGCGACCGGGCCATGATCCTGGCGATGCTGCTCGGCGGACTGCGCCGCTGCGAGGTCCTCGGCTTGCGCCTTGGCGACATCGAACTGGCCGACCGGAGGGTGAGGATCACCGAAGGCAAAGGCGGACATCACCGCATCGTCCCGATCGCGCCCGGGTTCTTCACCGCCCTGACCGCCTACCTCGACACCGAACGCCCTGCCGAAACGGCCACCGCGAGCGTGTTCGTTGTCCTCAAAGGACCCCGCCGCGGGCAGCCACTGTCGGCAGCCGGCGTCGACGAAATCATCCGCGGCGCCCGTGGCCGTGCCCGAATCGGCCATCTGACCTGCCACATGCTGCGCCATACCTGCCTGACCCGACTGCGCGAAGCGGGCATGGCTTTGGAGGCGGTCCAAGCCCAGGCCGGGCACCGAAACATCGAATCCACCCGTATCTACCTGCATCTTTCCAACACCTGGCTCGCCGACCAATACCACCAGGCGATCACCGCCATGGACCAATCCCTGACCACCCCCGACTCTCGCGGCCACGCGTGAACGCCCCGGCCGTAGCCACCAGGCAGACACCTGCGGGTGCACCTCGTGTCGCCGACTCTGTGCCACTGGACGAACCGAGCGCGATCACACGATTCACCGCCCGCGGCGACTCCCCAGCGGCACAGACGCAGAGGCGGGCAACCGTGGAATCCTTCACCCGTGCCTTCACGGATCTGACCGGATGGCAACAGTCCTCTCTTGCGACGCAACTCGCGATCGGTGTCGGGATCCGGGGATTGGTGGCGTTCCTGCTGTTGGCCACAGCACGCCAGGCGTCGGCCGGCTACGTCCGGGCTTGCCGCAGCGAGTGGGGTTTGCACGCCGCCGCAGTACATCCGGACTTCGCGGACACCTTCCATCGCACCGCGGTGGCCCTTGGATTCAGCGACCGCGAAGCCACACGGCAGTGGTGCACTCTGGCCAAGATCGCCGCCACCGCGGGTGTGACACCAAACAGGCTGGACACCAAAATCTTCCACAGTGTGTCCGCTGAGCTGACCGCGGCTCACACCGATTCGGGCGGCAAGATCCCGATCACCTGGTCCACCCCACTGCACGGCCTCAAGGCCACCGCGGCTGCCCTGGGCCTTATCGTCGACGCCTCACCGACCCGCTTGTCGCCATCTAGTCGCGCCACGCATTGGACCGCGCTGGCTGCCCGGGCGCCACAGCTGGTCGCCACCCTGCGCCGCTACCTGACCCAGATCTCCGTGAGCATGCGCCCGGGCAGTGTGGCGCTGATCGACACCACCCTGCGCCACCTCGCCGTCTATCTCACCGACCACCACTCCGAGATCACCGGTATCGCACACGTCCACCGCACTCACATTGAAGGCTTCAAGACCTTCCTGACCAGCAAGCCCGGTTACCGCGGCAAGCGCGCACCCGCCAAGACGACCACCGGGATGCGAATAAGTCACCTGCACTGCTTCTTCGCCCGGATCATCGAATGGGACTACCCCGACGCGCCCGCGCGCAACCCGATCTTCGCCGGGGATATGCCCACCCGGGACCGGCCCCTGCCGAGGTTCCTCTCCGACCCCGACGCCGCCGCCCTACTCACCGCCGCCCGCGCATTGCCCGATCTGTTCGACCGGGTCGCCGTCGAGGTCCTTGCCCGCACCGGCCTACGCAAGGGTGAGTTCCTCGGGTTGACCCGCGATGCGATCACCGTGATCGGCGAGGCCCGCTGGCTACGCACCCCGATCGGGAAACTGCACACCGACCGCTACATTCCGCTGCATCCCAGGGTCGATGAGCTTCTCCAGCAATGGCTTTGCGCTCACCCGCCACAACCAGACAACAGCACCCTGATGTTCACCGACCGGGGCCGTCCCATTCCCGGGCGGCGGGTCGACTACGCCGTCTACGCCGCCGCGGCGGCCGCCGGCATCGGGCACGTCACACCCCACCAGCTCCGTCACACGTTGGCCACCCAGGCCATCAACCGGGGCATGAGTATCGAAGCGATCGCCGCGCTCCTCGGTCATGCCTCCCTGTCGATGACCATGACCTACGCCCGCATCGCAGACCGTACTGTCGCCGACGAATACTTCGCTGTCACAGCACAAGTCGAAGCGCTCTACACCCAACCCGCGACCGTCTTGCCCGCCGAAGCCGAAGGCCCCAACATGCGACGCCTACGCAGCGAAGCCACCCGGCTGCTCGGCAACGGGCACTGCACCCGGCCCACCGTCTTGGACTGCCGCTACGAAACGATCTGCGAAACCTGCACCCACTTCTCCACCAACGAGCAGCACCGCCAGGTCCTGACCAACCAGCTCGACAACGCCACCCAACGCGCTGAACCCCGCAGACAGAAGGTCTACCTCGAGCTGCTCACCAGGCTCGATAGACCCCCTACTTGACACCGATCACCCGCATAAGCGTGTGCTTTTCCCATGATCTGCAGCGCTACCTCGGTGGTGGCCAGCCGCTTGGCGGTCTTGTCCAGTTCCCTTCGCAGGCGGGCGATCTCGGCCTGCTCAGCGGTGAGCTTGCCGACTGTCGTCCCGGCCGGCTTGCCCTCCAGCACGCCGGCGTCGCGTTGCTTGCGCCACTCGCAGATCAACGACGAGTACAGGCCCTCACGGCGCAGGTAGGCGCCGCCATCGTTGGTCGAACATGCCTGCTCGTAAGCGGCCAGGTGCGCCAGCTTGTCGGCCGGACTAAACGAGCGTCGCCGCTGCGGGCCACCAGCGCGTGGAGGGGGTGAATCCATACGCGCATTCTCCCCGGCAACAGCCAGGCTGGAAATCGTCATCTTCAGGTCAATCCGTATCTCGCCCTGCAGGCGGGTTGCTATGAACCACTGGACTCAACTCACCCTGACACGCAGGGCGCCAACGGTGTCATCGGCACCAACCGGGAATGCGCCCACGAGACGGTCGCCAGAGTGTGGGAAGACTTCGACGCAGGAACACTCCCCGACCCCGTCGGAGGAACGGATCTGTCTGACTTGCTCACCGCCTGCGGGGTGCAGTCGGTCGACAGCCACGGATGGCACGCCATCGACGCCGCCGAACGCGCACGCGGACTCACCCAACGACGACCACGAGTCAGATTCGTTGCGGTGAAGGACACGTTGGACGTCCCGCGCGGCTGGTAATCCGACGTCGACCGTGGCCTCGACAACGGCAGCGACCGCTCCAGCTCCTTGCGCACGTCGAGTGGAGCAGACTGCACGCATGAATATCCCGCCCGCCCCGCCACCTGGAACGGCATGGGCCGGTGAATGGGACGCCGACTACGGCGACCGCATCTACGGAAC
>CAIOYU010000640.1 GCA_903862565.1 uncultured Actinomycetes bacterium
GGGTTCGAGTCCCGCCAGGGTCGCCATATCGGCGAGGTTCCCATTCTCGCAGGGGGGTGGTCCGGCCAGGTAGCTCAGTTGGTACGAGCGTCCGCCTGAAAAGCGGAAGGTCGCCGGTTCGATCCCGGCCCTGGCCACGTTTCAGAGGCTGCGCCTGCCTCGAATGCCGTTCGTTGAGGCGGGAAGGGATAATTAATTCCAGGTAGCACCTGGCACCTTTGATAAGATGCGGGTTCGGCCGAAAAGGGCGCCGGCTTTTAGTGGAAAACCACCAGCCGGATTCGGTCGCGGCACGGTAAATCTTATCTTCCGCAGGAGTCATTGTGAAGGTGTTGTATTACTGCGATTGGTACAAAGAGTATACCGCGAGCCTGGCGATATCGGTCGCCGCCGGTTCGAATGAAGTCGCGGTCATAGCGCGATCCTCTAGTCCAGAATTCGCAGGACGCGGAAGTGACGAGGCGGCTATCGACCAAGCGCTGGCGGCAAACGGCGTCGAACTGCAGCCTCTAGCGGGCCGCTTCGTGTCCCTCGGATCTTGGCCCGAGATGTACAAGATATATCGCGCCAAGCGGAAAGCCGGTTTTGAGTATTTGCATCTCCAGCAGACCGGCGACCCTCGTCTGCTTTGGGCTGCAATGAGGATGAAATCTATCCTTACAGTACACGAAATCACATCCCTCACCGGTGGCGCTGCGCGGCCCGGGACAGGAAGATTTGTAAGTCGCCGGCGGGTATTTGCCAATGGCACTGTAGACCGGCTGCACCGTCGGTTCGCGAACTTGATTGTGGTGCATACACAGGCCTGTTTCGAAGGTTTAAGCCCAAGCGAAAAACGGAAGGCTGTGGTTATTCCGCACGGCGTGACAGTCATTCATGCGGATCCTTCGGATTCCCACACAATTCTCTTTTTCGGGAGCAGTAAACCCTATAAAGGGCTCGAATTCCTGCTGGAAGCGATCCAAGAGGTTTGGAAGACCCAACCGAACGTGAGGCTGCGGATTCTGGCCAGCGGGAAGGCGTTGGAAGGTGGCCTTGGCGAGGAAGTTCTGCAGGACAGCCGGGTGGAGGCAACCTGGGGCCAGTACACCGAACAGGAACTTGTCGCGGAGCTAGCCGGCGCCCGAGCGGTATGTATGCCCTACCTGTCTGCATCAGGCTCCGGCGTTGGCGCCCGTGCCTACGGATCAGGCCGGCCGATCGTGGCCAGCGACCTCGATGGACTGCGCGAACTTGTTACGCAAAAGGAACTGCTCTTCGAGCCAGGGAACACTCAAGAATTAGTGCGCGCCCTGCTGGCGGTGCTCAGCAAGGACTATGGCCGGCAACCGGTTGCTGCCGAGAGAACTTGGCCAGCAGTAGCGGCCGCGCACGTTTGCGCGTACCGGACGCTTTCGAGGGAGCGGGGCGCTGATTCGAAGTGACGAGGCCTGCCTCCGAGCTTCGACCAACCCATCATTGGGCTTTGTTCGCATAATAGGAGTGGAACTCAGTCGATTGGACCGATGAGCTTCTCCGTGAACCCGCGTCGGCGCTGGTGGGTATCGTCGGTTGCTGCCCGGAAAGCATTGATGGCATGATTGTCCAGTGAAGCGGCATTCGAGTTCGGCCTCGCAGCGGATGAAAATACACATGTGGCGCGTCCTGAATGACGTGATTGACTGGGCTAGAAGGCCAATTCGACGCCCCCGAGTTCTCGTCGTAACAGGGCACGCATCGGAAGACAAAGTTGCCGAGGTCGAGGAACGGCTTCGGTTCCTCTTCTCGCACATGGCGCACACTCCGATGTTTCTTCGGAAGGCGAACGTCGCGCCGTTGGACTATCTGCGCAACGAAGGCGTGGTCGCGGTCGACGGCGCCGCAATTTCTGCATTCGTGGACGGCCACACGGGTTGGGTCGCAAACCTCGACTACGACACGAACTACCGCGACGGTTGGGCACTAATGGATTTCGGCACTGCGCTTTCCGGTAGCGGTTTGGATAAGCGGATTTCCAAGGGCCGCGAAACGTTCACCACGCGGGTCGCGGAGCTTCGGGCAGTAGGCCCGCGGCCGGTCTACTTGCTGGGGACCGGACCATCCTTACGATACGCCGGAGAGCAGGTGTTCTCGGATGGAATAACTGTTGTGTGCAACTCGATTGTCCGTGACCCAGACCTTTGGCACAAACTGAACCCGGCCTTCCTCGTCGCGGGTGATGCCATATATCACTACGGCCACACCGAGCATGCCCGAGCCTTCCGTGCAGACGCGTTGAGTCGCCTCAAAGAGTCCGAAGGGCGCACGCTGTTCGCTTACCCGGCAAGGTTTGATGTCGTTATACGATCCGAGTTTGCTTCGGTCGATGAATTACTCGTTCCGATACCGCAAGGTGATCACACGGACGTTACCGTCGATCTGGTTGACCGGTTTAGTCTCCCGGATGCTGGAAACATTCTCAATGTTCTACTGCTTCCGATAGGTTGCACTTTGAGTTCTGACGTTCGCCTATGGGGTTTCGACGGGCGCGCCCCCGACGACGAAGGATTCTGGAATCATTCGAATCGCCATTCCTATGATGAAAAGTCCGTCCGCGATGCCCATCCAGCTTTTTTCAAGAAACATGTTCCCGAGGGGAATGAGAACTCATACGTAGAGCAATGTCACGGCGATTTCTTGGACGAGAGACTGACCGCAGCCGAAGCTCGAGGTTATACGTTCAAAATGCTCCACGAGTCATGGACTCCAACTTTGCGGGCGAGATATCGCGAGGACGACACCCATACCAATACCAACGCCTAGCCTGAATGAGACGTTATAAAACTGCGTCATAAAACTGCATTGCTAAATCTGCTTGAGGGATCGAAAGGCAATTAAGATGATGTCATTTAACATTCGTCGAAAACTTGTTCACAGGTTATTCGGCGGCGACATGTCCGAGGTAGATATAGCGTTTTCCGTCATTGGGGGGCATGTGGGGACCATGTTCGACGTGGGGGCTCACTGGGGCACCACGCTCGATCCGTTCCTGCGCAGCGGTTGGACGGTGTACGCCTTCGAACCCGACCCATCGAACCGGGCCGTGCTGGCGTCGCGGTATCCAGGGGCAGCCATCGATCCGCGTGCTGTTTCCGAGACGGACGGCCAGAAACTAAGCCTTTACACCAGCGACATTTCGACGGGGATCAGCACTTTGTCGCCCTTCCACTCGACGCACACACCGACCGCCGAAGTAGAAACTGTGAGGTTGGACACTTTCGTGCGCGACAACAACGTGGGAAGCGTCGATTTCCTCAAAACCGACGTTGAAGGATTTGATCTGTTTGCGCTGCGCACATTCCCTTGGGAAAGCCATCATCCCAAGGCGGTGGTTTGCGAATTCGAGGACAACAAGACGATCCGTTTAGGATATTCGGCTGACGAACTGGCGGAATTTCTTGAGGGGAAAGGCTATGCAGTAATTGTTTCCGAGTGGCATCCGGTCATTGAATACGGGGGAAGGCATAGGTGGCGACGGTTTACCCGTTATCTGCCGGAGAAAATCCCGAGCGATAGCTTCGGCAATCTCATAGCCGTTGAGCCTTGCTACCTGGACATATTTCTTCGAGCCTGCGAAGTCGCGGGGACAAGAATCCGAGCGCGAAGAAGAGTTGAACGCCTCCTGGCTCTGAGTGTATAAAGCAGGATGCTTGAAAAACTTGGCTAGTATTTGCTCCGCCGCCAGCTGATGCCGCTAATGCACACAACGAGCGCCGCGCTCGTTACTGCGAATGCTCGAGCGGGGCTGGATCCGGGGGGAGAAAATAGTGCAGTGACGCTTAATGCCAATGCGGTCACAGCGCAGACGAGTTCGGGCCAATACGCAAGCAAAATCCGCCAAGAGATATCAAGTCTATTAGCTCTCGTGAGGCAGAACGCGGCTATGGCCATCGTCGCGTATCCACACGAAGTGGCAAATGCCGCGCCGATTGCGCCGAAGCGGTGGCCTAGCGTCAAGATCAAAGCCAGTATGACGAAGGCGCCAGCTCCAGAGGCGAGTGCGCTATACGTTGAAAGGCCGGCGGTCTGCGTTAAGTAATTCATTGGGATCAAGTAGAGGCCAAAGGCGGCCTGCGCGACGAGAATGATTCCGGTCGAGGCGAACGCGGGCCAGTAGTTGCCAGCAAATAGCCACGGACCTGCGATGGCAACCCCGCAGCCTACGAGAGCAGGTATGCCGAACGCGCCGATCAGCTGCCATTTGGCTACCCCGAGCGTCTCGCCCGTGGGTGCCTTGAAGGTCTCTCGCGCGTAGTGGGGGAGGGTGGCCGCATTGATTTCGCTGAGGGCGAGGCCAGCCAGTCCCGCGAGGTTCGCCCCGAAGGCAAGCAGTCCCACCTGCTCTAGCGAGGTCACAGTGGCCATCGCGGGCCTGCTTAGGGAACTCAGCGCCCAAAGTGAGGCGCTGTGGGGAATCAGTGGCACCGTGAATCTCAGGACGTAACGTATGTGGCGATGGACGACTCTTGCCCGCGGTATTCGGACGACCATAACCGCGAGGATGGCCGACAGGACTGCGCTAATGAGATCTGAAATCACCCAACCGAGAACGCCAAGCTTTAGAGCCACGACCAGCACAAGCTTCGAGGCTGTCGTAGCGAGGATGGAGATCGATGAAAGCATGACGAACTTAGACAGATCCGCCCTCGCCCTGGAAACCCACATTGCGAAAACCGAGGCAGAAGCTTGAAACCCGATCGCAAGAATTTCGATGGCCCACAGATTGCCTGCCACTCCAAGTGCACTGGTGACGAATGTTGCGAAGGCTGCCGCGACCACCGCGGCGACGGCGGGTAGGACGACGTAACAATAGATTCCCGCGACGCGAAGAAGGGCTGGACCATCGTCCTCGCCCCTGGCGGCTGCTCGAACAATCAACTGTATTAGCGGGCTGCACAGGGCGACCGTGAGCAACACCGACGCGGCAGATAGTAGGGATGCTGCGCCGTAGTCATCAAGTGTCAGTACGTGGGTCACAAACGGCAGAATCAGCAATGACATACCGCGTTGAAGGCCGGCGAGGGCAAGGTATGTTGCCGCCGCTCTTCGGGCTCTTCCAAAGCCAGGCATTTCTTGCTGGGCCGTGCTAACAGTCAACAGCCGGTGTGAGAAGTGCTTTGAAGAAGGCCATTGTTTGGTAAACGTACTCGTACACCCACCGATCAGGTGGAATTCGCACTGGACTTGCGCTCATCACAACGTCTCCTTGAAAGCATCGCTCGAAGATCATCCGTGCGCGCGCAACGTGCGGCCGAGAGGTCACGACAATCACACTATGCCAACCATGCTGCGCGGCTAGCTCGCGCAGTGCCCGAGCCTCTCCCAGAGTCGTCGGCGGTTGCGGATTGGGGCAGAACTTGGTGGCGGGAGGCCACCCTCTCGCTTCTCGAGTGGAAGTCGACTCCGGCCCCACGCCCCAGTCGGTATTACTACACCACCGGTCGATCATCATTGTGGAATAGCGCGGCTGTGATCGGTCGCTGGGGTTAGATAACACTACGTTTGGGGCCCAACCCTCTTCGTGGAGAGAGAACCCGTAGGCCCTTCTCTCGGCATCGCCGTACCCGGCCAAGATAACGATGGCGTCCGCTGTCTGAAGAGGGTCGGTCCGAGGGTGAACGTACACGGGAAAGCCGGCGCCGGTGAAAGTCGCAAGGCCAATTAGCAGCACCCACAGCCCGCGTCTTCTGCACCGGCGACGGCGTGCCCAGTTCTCGCAGCCCTCGCACGCCGGTTTGCCTTTGGTCGTTGACATTTAGTTTCGAGTGTTAGCGGGCTTCTGCTTCGCGAGTTGCCGAACCTTAATCTGCTAGATCTCAGTTCAGCTTACACACTGTTAAGAAAGGTCCGTTCCAAGCGATAGCACCGTATCGCCCATAGCGATGTCCGAGGAACCGGGTCAAACCCCACTCTTGGGCAGATTGCCTCATATGCGCAAGCGGAATTGAGCGCCGCACCGGTAGATCGGCGCCTATTCGCGGCGGTGTGCAACTAATTGATGTCGTGGCCCGCCATCGTGATCACCGCCGGTGAGCGCGTTCCGATAATTACCGAACGAGTTTCCTCATTCTCCCTCCAAATCACCGCGATTCTTTCCGATTCCAACTGAACACTCACCTGGGAGACCCGCACCGATCCAGCCGGGCAGATTAATGTGGCTATCGCGACTGGGAGGACTGTTTCGCACCAGGCCGAGAGCCACCAAGACGGCTCACGGCTTTCGAAGGCGCCCGACCACCAACCAAGCCCCGTTTCGGCATCCCCGCGGATCTCTTCGACGGTGAACTCGGTAGATGCGGCGTAAAGCAGTTGTGCGACCTCGGCGCCATCACGGCTAACGCTGTGACCATGCGATGCCGGTGTCACTTCCAGACTAGGGTGCAGCGGCCACGTCACCCGAGCATGGTGAACGCTACGACCTGTGAGTAGGTCGACAACGAGCTGACAGGAATCGCCGGGAGGCGCTATCAGCCACCGACGGTGGACAACGGGGTCGTCGAGACGTGTATACCCGTCGTGTTCGGCGTCAACCACACCGGCCGCGGGGTCGACTCCCAGAACACGAACATTAGCTCGGCTGGACCAGAGAAACGGCCCGCCCTGTACAGACTGGTCCAGATCGTCGACGCAGACGGTGGGATGGGCCCTTGTGCCCCGCAATACGGCCCGCCATTCCGGATGCCCGTAGTAGCTGCCCGTGCCAGGGTCGCTGATAATTTCATGGATGCCCTCGCTAAATGTGACGGCAAGCGCGTCGGCGTGGCCGTGCGCCGCGATCGACAAGTACCCCAATGGTCCGATGTCCATCGTCGTGCGGCGCTGCCCATCCCGAAGCACGACCAATCCGCCGTCTCCAGCGACGAGGCTTGCGGGCTTTGGGGAGCGGTTTAGCTGGCCCAGATCGGGCTGGTCTGGCTTGTGTTGGTCCTGCGGTGCGTCGCGTGCGAGTTCTCTGAACCACGCTGAGTCGAGGCTTCCGCGGCCAGTCGACGCGCCGGGGTCGCCCCAGGGGAATGAGCCAACTATCCCTAGGTGATCGCGCACGGTTCTCACCTGTTGAGGACCCAGTCGCAGTGCAAAACCTCCATCGTCATCGCCGTAGCGCAACTGGGGGTTTTCATCTCCTAATGTCGAGGCGAGAAAGCCTGCGCTTCGTTCGACGGCACCTGAGACCGCGGTGGGAGCGTAACCGTCCCGGGCGAGTAGCAGTGCTGCAACGAGATTGAGCAACTCCGCCGTCCACACCTGATAGCAAACTGACTGTTCGGCTCCAGCGCCGTCAGCGAGTATCTGCTTTTCGGCCTCTGCCGATAATATCCGGACTGCGTTACGTTCCCAGTCGCGCGCGTTCCGTAACTCAGGAAACATCAATCCAACCAATGCCATCCCCGCCATCTCACCGACCAGGTGGTTGTTGGCGGAACTGAACAGGGACCGGTTGCGCCAACACAGGGAGGCGCTTTGGGCGAGCACGGTGACCGCGCGACGATAACGTGCGACGGTTAAGTCCCTTGAGGTCCTCAAGCCTTGAAGCGCGATCGCGACCGAAATCGCGCGGATCCCGGCCTCGTAGGCTCCACGCCAGGCGATGCCCCTCCCGGGTGGATTTTGGTCGATCCAGCCGTCGAGGTGTGCGAAAGCGGCCTGGCTGTAGCGGTCCTCTCCGGTGAAAAGCCACGCCTGCGCTAGCCAGGGCAGGTGCTGAAGGCGATTGAGTTCCCAGATCCACTTAGCGTCTGCAGGGGCGACGCGGTGGTCGATTCGATGCGATGGAAAGTCGGGCCAGTGCCGGCGGGCGATCGCGTCGTAATTCCAGTCGATCGGATCTTGCGGGGCAGCGGCGGGGAATCCGAAGAATCGGAAGGAGCCTTCGACCACCAGATCGACGCGAGCGAGTAAATCCATTACAAGTGCGGGGACGCTGTCGGAAATCCGTTGACTACGTGCGTAGTCGAGAAGTACGGGCCGTCCCGCTGAGACGCGAAAGTCTTCAAGGGCCTGGCCCCACTCGATATTGTGGCGCAATGTGGGCTCGGGAAAGCGGATCCGCGCTGGGAGAAACTGGAAGCCGGCTTGACTAATGCGCCAGGCAACTTCGCGTTTGTCCATCTTCCGCAGTCGGCGCGCGTACCAACCGAGGGCTGAATGCCTGTCTGATGATTTCACTCGGTCAATGCTGTTTCGCTCTGTCGAAAACGGAGGACGACATGAGTAGGAGCAGCAGAGCGGCAGGTCCGTCGTTGCAGTCGTGTGAGTGTCAACGGCTGGCAATTCGAATCCGGTCTTCGCATGCCGCAAATTGTAGTGCGAGGACTCTCACCACCTGTACAGTCGCGTCGCGCGCCGTCCGAACAGCCGGGGGCCTCTGCTAACGTCAGCTGCCAGACGGGCGTTACTTTGGTTGTTCACCGTCGGTTCTTTTTCCCTCGAGGTGGTTATGCGGATCCTGTGGCTGTCGCCGGGCCTGCGAGCTACTGCGCGTATTCGTACGGAGAGCCTTAAGGCTCTCGGCGCCGAAGTCATGCTGTACACCGCCGACCTCCACTACGAATCCGACGAGGCGCGGGAGTACGAAACGGTTCTGCTCGGACGCCCGAATCCAACTACCGATTGGGTGCCTTGCCTCAACGCCTATCAGGCAGCACAGCGGTTCCGTCCAGACGTCGTGGTCACAGAGCTACTGCGTGATCCGCGTTGGCGGATGTTCGCGCACATGGCACCGCGAATTCGATTGGTCCATGACCATGCTCCGCACGATGATCAGGGTCGTGACCCATGGTGGAATCGGCTGTTCTTCGAGCGTTGGGACGAGAGGGCCGACGGCACAGTCGTCTTCAGCCACTACGTGGCCGAGGGGATGCGGAAGGTCGGGCGGACCAACTCACCGATCTACGTCGCGCCGTTGCACAGTGACCTCGATCCAACGTTGGTCTGCGACCCGTTGCCGGCAGATCAGCGTAAAGATTTCGTCATGGTGGGCCGGCAGAATCCCTACAAGAATCACGATGTGGTGTTTTCCGCCTGGGAGGCACACGTTCAGGGAGCCGATTGGCGGGGCGATGAACTCGTCCTCTTCGGCGGAGGCGACATTCCGCGAGCCCTTCCAGCCCACGCGCGTTGGGAACGGGGCGATTTCAAGTACAAAGACGTCGTCGGTCAGATTGCGCGAGCCAAGGGGTCGATCGTCCATTACACCGAGGGAGCATCTCAGAGTGGCGTCCAAGTGCTCTCGATGCAGCTAGGCGTGCCTACACTTGTCTCGACCGGCGGTGCATTGCCCGAGTATCAGCCGCCGGGGCTCAGCGTGACTGGCATCAACGACGTGTCGGGGTTGGCGCAGGGCATAGACGTGTTGGCCGACCCAGCCGAAGTGGCGCGGCAGAGTAACATCGCGCGTGAGCGTTACCTAGCGCAATATAGTGCGTCATCGTTTGCCCAGCGTTTTCTTGAGATTGCCGAGGACGTCGTTGATAACGCCTGAACACCGTTCGGTTGTCTGAGTCACCCGTGGCGCAGTCAGGTTCGCGAGAAGGTCGTTCCCGCTGGAGGCGGACGTCTGTGAGGTCGTCACGACGGCCCAGCGGCCGCCACGTCCTCATTCTCGTCGAGAATCTGTCGGTTCCCTTCGACCGGCGCGTGTGGCAGGAGAGTCGCGCACTCGTCGACGCCGGCTATGAAGTAACGGTGATTTGCCCGGCCGGCACGAATCGCGATACTGAGCTGGATGTCACGCTCGACGGAGTCCACATCCTGCGGTACCCATTACGTCCCGCCGAGGGGGGCCCTGTGGGCTACCTCAAGGAGTATTCGACGGCGCTGTGGCAGACCAGTCGACTGGCTTTAAAGGTCAACCGCGCGGCGCGTGTCGACGTGGTCCACGCCTGCAATCCTCCCGACCTTCTCTTCCTCGTCGCATTGCTTCTTCGTCCATGGGGGGCGCGATTCGTCTTCGACCACCACGACCTCGTCCCCGAACTGTTTCTATCGAGGTTCCCCGGCAGCCGGCCAGTCCTTTATGCGTTCACCAGGGCTGTCGAACGGCTGACCCTGGCCTGCGCTGACGCTGTGATCTCGACCAACGAAAGCTACCGCCAGGTCGCCATCACCCGTGGTGGCGTCCCAGCGGAACGCGTCGTCGTTGTCAGAAGCGCACCCGACTTGAGCCGCTTTGTGCCACGCCCGCCAGATGACACCCTCCGACAGGGAAAGCGCTATCTCCTGGCCTACATCGGGGTGATGGGTCCGCAGGACGGTGTCGACTACGCACTCCGTGCGCTGCAGCATTTACGCTTCGATTTGGGCCGAGACGACGTACACGCGATCTTCATGGGCGCAGGCGACGTGTACGGCGACATGATTTCCCTGAGTAGGCAGTTGGGTATCGACGACTTTGTCGAGTTCCCGGGACGCGTGTCAGATGAGTTTGTCCAACGATGCCTCTCGACGGCGGATGTGTGCCTCTCGCCGGACCCGATGAATCCGCTGAACGACGTTTCGACCATGAACAAGGTTGTCGAGTACATGGCGATGGGCAGGCCCATTGTGTCTTTCGATCTGGCCGAGGCCCGGGTTTCGGCAGCAGACTCCGCGACCTACGTTCGTGCCAACGACGAACTTGCCTTCGCTAAAGCCATCGACGACTTGCTGAATCGTCCGGACCTTCGTGACGAAATGGGGCAGATCGGCCGGTTGCGTGTGGAAAAGGAATTGTCCTGGGACGCGTCGCGGCGCAATCTCATCGACTTCTACAACAGATTATTCGGCGCTCCCGCGGGTATGAATTCGCCGGATAGACGAGATTGCGAGGGGGAATCATGAGTGGTTCCGAGATGAAGACCGTCAGCGTCCATGGGCTTGGGTACGTCGGCTGTGTGTCGGCAGCCTGCTTGGCGTCCATGGGATTTCGCGTCATCGGAGTCGATGTCAGCGAAGACAAGGTGGCATTGCTGGGCCAGGGGCGATCTCCGGTGGTTGAGGAGAAGATTGGCGAACTGACCGCGGAGGTTGTTGATTCCGGGATGTTGACGGTGACTTCCGACACGCGCGAGGCGATACTGCAGTCCGACATCTCGTTGATTTGCGTCGGCACACCATCGACAGCTGGCGGCGGGTTGTCAACGAAGTATCTCGAAGCCGTGACGGTCGAAGTGGGCTCGGCATTAGCCGAGAAGGCCGATCGGCACGTCATCGTCTACCGCAGCACCATGCTGCCCGGAACGTGCGAGGACCTGCTGATTCCGCTGTTGGAGAAGCACTCGGGTAAACGAGCGGGGATCGACTTCGGGGTATGTGTCAACCCCGAGTACCTGCGGGAGGGTACCAGCGTTCGGGACTTCTTCAACCCGCCCAAGACCGTTGTGGGAGCTAGTGATTCGCGGGCCGGCGCGGAGGCGCTAAGCCTCTACGCGGAACTTCCCGGCGAGCGTTTCATCGTTGCTGTGCGGATCGCGGAGATGACGAAGTTCGTCGAGAACAGCTTTCATGCATTGAAGGTGTGCTTCGCGAATGAGATCGGCGCGGTGTGTGCGTCGCTAGGTCTTGACTCCCACGACGTCATGGACATCTTCGTCGCCGACACGAAACTCAACCTTGGCCCGGCGTACCTCAGGCCAGGATTCGCATTCGGTGGATCCTGCCTGCCTAAAGATGTCCGCGCTCTCAACCATGCGGCGCGTCAGAACAATGTCGACACCCCTCTGCTCGCCAACGTGCTCAATTCCAATGAAAGCCATCTGCGACGCGCACTAGAACTGGTCGTCGCCGATGGGCGTCGGAATGTCGGCATCCTCGGTCTGTCGTTCAAGCAGGGTACGGACGACCTTCGCGAGAGTCCCACCGTCGAACTGGCCGAACGGCTTTTGGGTAAGGGATTTCGGATCAAGATCTATGATGCGAACGTCTCGCTGTCCCGACTCGTCGGCGCTAACCGGGCCTACATCAACGAACGTCTTCCGCACATCGGCGATCTCCTGATCGAGGATGTCAACACGGTGATCGACCACAGCGAGGTCCTGGTGGTGGCATCAAAGGCGCCTGAGGTTGTTGCAGCGCTGTCACGTGCCGGCGATGATCGCCTGATCGTGGATTTGGTGCGGCTGCCGATCAGCGAACAAATGTCATCCGCCTCGAACTATCGCGGCATCGCCTGGTGATGTACCCGTGAGGTGGAGAGACGACCGATTCCGCCCCGGCGGCGCATGATGGTGGGCGAACGCTCGCGGTCCCGCGGGCTGCCCATCCGGGTGGTCATCCTGGGTATCAACTATGCGCCCGAGCCCACCGGGATCGCTCCCTACACCACCGGACTGGCGACGGAGCTAGCCGAACGCGGATACGAAGTCACTGTTCTCACCGGCTATCCCCATTACCCGTATTGGAAACGGGAAAGCGACGGCCGGCGTTTCCGTTCGACCGAGTGGCGAGAAGGGGTACGTGTCCGTCGGCTCCTGCACCCCGTACCTCGCGTGCTGTCATGGACTGGCCGTGTGGCTATGGAAATAGCCTTCGGTCTGCAACTGGTCACGTGTCGGTGGGGCAATCCCGATGTGGTTGTGTGCGTCACACCGCCATTACTGGGCGCCGCGATGGCCGTCGCACGGGTAAGGCTGACGCCCCGCAGGCCGTCACTCGGCGTTCTGGTTCAGGATGTCTACAGTCGCGGGCTCGCCGAAACCGGTGTGGCGACGGGGTGGGTGGCCCGAGCCGTGAAACTGGTCGAGCAACTTACCTTGAAGCTCGCCGACAGCGTTTCGGTCATTCACACCGGTTTCGCCCGTGACCTCCACGAAAACTTGGATGTCGATCGTGGCCGGATGCGGGAGATCCGCAACTGGACTCATGTGGTGCAACCCGGCGCCGCCGCTAGCGCACAATTCCGCGCCGCCCGGGGATGGGGACCGGACGAGGTCGTGGTTATGCACGCCGGGAACATGGGATATAAGCAGGGACTCGAAAACGTCATCGCTGCGGCTTCTCTCGCTGATCGCGAAAGAAGCAGAGTGCGCTTCGTACTTCTCGGCGACGGCAACCAGCGCGCCCGCCTCGAAGCGCTGGCTGCCGGGGTGAACGCGATTGAGTTCCTCCCGCCCGTTGACGAAGTCAACTTTCCCGCCGCGCTCGGGGCCGCAGATGTCTTACTGGTAAACGAGCGCCCTGGGGTCGCCAACATGTCCGTCCCGAGTAAGTTGACGTCATATTTCAGTTCCGGCAAGCCGGTTCTGGCAGCCGCGGAACCCGGAGGATTCACCGCAGCGGAATTGAACTCCGCCGGCGCGGGCGTGTGTGTGCCGCCCGATCGTCCTGACCTTCTTTTACGTGAGGCAATAAGGCTCGGCACAGAACGGGCACTCGCCGCCGGTATGGGTAAGTCGGGCGTTCGGTATAGCAAGGCTCTGCTGTCTGGGGAAAACTCGCTGGATCTTTACGAACAGTGGATTGCTGACCTGGCCGAATTGCGGCAGACCCGCAAGCAAGGGAGAGACGATCGCTGATCGACCCGCCGATCTTCCGGTCAGTAAGCTCCGTCGCGTCCCAGCACAGCACGAACGGTTCTGATGATAATGACCAGGTCGGTGCCCATCGTCCAGTTCTCGACGTAGGACAAGTCCAAACGCACCGACTGGTCCCAACTGAGGTCCGACCGTCCGCTGATCTGCCACAGCCCTGTCACGCCCGGGCGGACGAGTAGACGCCGCCTGAGCTCACCGTCATAGTTCAAGACCTCACGCGGCAGGGGCGGGCGGGGGCCAACGACGGACATGTCGCCCTTCATCACGTTTAGGAACTGGGGGATCTCGTCGATGCTGAAGCGGCGCAATACCCTTCCGACCGGGGTGATCCGTGGGTCTTCACGGATCTTGAACAGAATCCCGCCTTCGCTCTCGTTGTGCTTGGACAGGTCTCCCACCATCGCGTCGGCGTTCTCGACCATGGTTCGTAACTTGAACATGGTGAAGGGCTGACCGTCGAGGCCCACCCGATCTGCGGCGTAGAACACTGGCCCGCGACTGGTTACCTTTACTGCGATAGCCGCGATGAGCAGCAGTGGCGAGGCCAGCAGGAGTGCGATCAAAGCGAAGAACACGTCGAATGCGCGTTTGTTGAAGCGCTTGGCCTCCCGATAGTGCGGGCGCTCCACGTGAAGCAAGGGATAGCCAGGCAGAGGCTGCATAGTGAGCCGACTCGTGTTCGGGGCGACGACCAAGTCGACGTCGTGGGCTTCCAGTTCCCACAGCAGGTTCCGGATTCCTCGGCTACCGAAACGCTCTGTGCCCGTCAGCGCGACGGTGTTTGCGCCGCCAGCTCTGGCCGCGGCTAGCGCATGGACCTCATCGCCGAGCACTGGGACCTCGATGCCACCGACTTCGAGAATCTCCCCCTCCTGCTGATGCCCGTAGATACCAACGCCAACGACCTCGAAGAAGTGATCGCCGCTCTCAATCAAATCGTCGACCAAGGCTACGACTGCGGCACGGTCGCCAATCACGATCATCGGGTTGTGGCAGTCGCCCGTAGCACGCCGGCGCATCATGTGTCGGCGCCACGACCATCGGGCCAACAGCATCCCTATAGTGCCGCCGGGAAGAGCAACCGCGAGATAGGCGCGAGAAGGCTCGAATTTGAACGCGAGGGAGGCGATGGCGATGACGCCAAACAGCCAGAATGTTGCGCTGATGACGCGGCGGTACTCCTCTAACCCGACACCCAGGATTTTCGGCGAACGGGCCTGGAAGATGCTAAGCGCGGCCAACCACAGCAGGGCGAGTGCAGTTGAGAATATGGTCTGCGAGTACTCGCCCACCTGGTTGAGCGGGCTGGTTCCGAAGCGGACCTTATGAGCGATGACCACTGCGGATGTCACGACAGCTGCATCACTTGCCAGCAGCCGCCATGCGTAACCGGCTTGCCAGTGCCTCGCACCCGAGGCCCGGACTTGCACCGGTGCCTTGGTAACCAATTTGCCCTCCGTAAGGCCATTGCTCGTTGCTGTGAAGATAATTGACCCTCTTGTTATGCGCGACTCGGATTCCCTGCCCCGCCTAGCAAACAGCGTGTTCCTCGTCCACCCTCGATGCTAGGGACTTTCGTCACCTAGCTTCAAGCTGCGACGATTATGGCACGGTGGAGGGGGTTCTGTGAAGAATCTACGGGGGTCCAGCAACCCCGTATCCCTCGTCGGTCACCTGCGATGGCCGCTGCGACCTGAGATTCTCCTATGCGAACCCGGCTTATGCACAGTATTTGCCGGACTCTCGGCAGTCCCGCGATTCGGAGCGGGATGCGGTACGCGAGGAGCCGTTTTCGCGTGGGCGACAACGTTCCGGACCGGCCGCGTGCCGCGGTTACCGTAGGCTCGTTTCCAGTCAGTCATGACGGGTGCAGTGAGAGGTTGTCATGTTCAGGACGATTCCGATTAAGCCTTGTCGCGAAGGCTCCCTGCGAACGTGTCCGTCGAAATAAATTACTGAAACGTCATTCTGCTTATTTCACTGGTCTGTGCCGTGGCGGTGAAGTCGTCTGCGTGGGCTCGAGCCGAACCGGGTGCTCTGACGTGGATCGACTACGACTCGGTCGCCCCAGGAAATGGCTACGCGTACTGGCATCGGCAGGCCAAGGCGCCGGACCGAACAACGTACGCAAATGATCCAGCCGGACAGCGCCGAATCGTTCAACGCATTGAGGTCCAACCCGGTGACACCTACGTCTCCGGCTCGGGTGGCTGGAATGCTACGGGATGCGGCTGATTCGGCCTCGCATCACGTTAGTCAACCAACAGGTTGGCCGGTGCCTTTGTTACCGGCCGGTACAGCGGACTAAGCTGCACACTGCCGGAAATCCCCATACTGAAATCCGAGGAAAAGCATGTCCGAAGAAGCTTTCATCTACGAGGCCATCCGCACGCCGCGTGGCAAGGGCAAGAACGGCGCCCTGACCGAGGTCAAGCCGCTCAATCTCATTACCGGCCTGATCGACGAGCTGCGCTCGCGTCACCCCAACCTCGACGAGAACATGATCAGCGACGTCATCCTCGGCTGCGTCTCGCCGGTCGGTGACCAGGGCGGCGACATCGCCCGCACCGCCGTCATCGCCGCCGGTATGCCAGACACCGTCGGCGGCGTGCAGCTCAACCGGTTCTGCGCCTCCGGCCTGGAGGCCGTCAACACGGCCGCGCAGAAGGTGCGCTCCGGCTGGGACGACATGGTGATCGCCGGTGGCGTGGAGTCGATGAGCCGGGTCCCGATGGGCTCCGATGGCGGCGCGCTGATGTCCGACCCGGCCACCAACTCCGACGCCTTCATCGTTCCGCAGGGCATCGGCGCCGACCTGAGCGCCACCCTGGAGGGTTTTGACCGCGACGCCGTCGACGCCTACGCCGCGCAGTCCCAGGAGCGGGCCGCAGCGGCGTGGTCGGGTGGCTATTTCGCCAAGTCCGTAGTGCCGGTGCGCGACCAGAACGGTCTGCTGATCCTTGACCACGACGAGCACATGCGCCCCGGCACCACGGCGGAGAGCCTTGGCAAGCTCAAGCCCGCCTTCGAGGGCCTGGCCGCCATGGCCGGCTTCGACGACGTGGCGATGCAGAAGTACCACTGGATCGAGAAGATCAACCACGTCCACACCGGTGGTAACAGCTCCGGCATCGTCGACGGCGCCGCGCTGGTGCTGGTCGGCAGTGAGAAAGCGGGCAAAGCCTCCGGGTTGACTCCGCGCGCCCGCGTTGTGGCCACCGCCACCAGCGGCGCGGACCCGACGATCATGCTCGTCGGCCCCACCCCGGCGGCACTGAAGGCGTTGGATCGGGCCGGGCTCAAGCCGGAGGACATTGACCTCTACGAGCTCAACGAGGCCTTCGCCTCGGTGGTGCTGAAGTTCCAGAAGGACCTCAACATCCCGAGCGAGAAGCTCAACGTCAACGGTGGCGCCATCGCGATGGGCCACCCGCTGGGCGCCACCGGCGCCATGATTACCGGCACCATGGTCGACGAGCTCGAGCGTCGTGGCGCCAAGCGCGCACTGATCACGCTGTGCATCGGCGGCGGTATGGGCGTGGCCACCATCATCGAGCGCGTCTAACTCTTTTAGAGACCCTTCACGCTTTAGCGATATACCTGAGGAGCTAACGAAAAAACCATGGCAGAAAACACCATTCACTGGGACAAGGATGCCGACGGCATCGTCACCCTGACGTTGGACGACCCCACCGGCGGCGCCAACGTGATGAACGAGCACTATAAGGAATCCATGCACAAGGCGGTGGAACGCCTTGAGGCTGAGAAGGATTCGATCACCGGCGTCGTGATCACCTCCGGCAAGAAGACCTTCTTCGCCGGCGGTGACCTGAAGGCCATGATCACCGCGGGCCCGGAGAACGCCGCGGAGATCTTCACCGAGGTCGAGGAGATCAAGGCCGACCTGCGCAAGCTGGAGACCCTCGGCGTACCGGTCGTCGCCGCCATCAACGGCGCGGCGCTCGGCGGCGGCCTGGAGATCGCGCTGGCGTGCCATCACCGCATCGCCGCCGACGTCAAGGGCAGCCAACTCGGCCTGCCCGAGGTCACCCTGGGCCTGCTGCCCGGCGGTGGCGGCGTCACCCGCACCGTGCGGATGATGGGCATCCAGAACGCCTTCGTCAACGTCCTGAGCCAGGGCACCCGGATGCGCCCGGACAAGGCCAAGGCCGCGGGGTTGGTCGACGACCTGGTTTCCGACGTCGCTGAGCTGATCCCCGCTGCCAAGGCGTGGATCAAGGCCAACCCGGACAAGCACACCCAGCCGTGGGACGCCCAGGGCTATCGCATGCCCGGCGGCACCCCGTCCAGCCCGGCACTGGCGGCGATCCTGCCGTCGTTCCCCTCGCTGCTGCGCAAGCAGGTCAAGGGTGCGAACATGCCCGCCCCGCGGGCCATCCTGGCCGCCGCA
>CAIOYU010000641.1 GCA_903862565.1 uncultured Actinomycetes bacterium
ACGGGCGCGGCCCCGTGCGTCGATATTCGGAAGCGACGCCTACCCGGATCTGCACCTGAAGGCAGCGGCGCTGTTCCAGTCGCTGGCGCGCAACCACGCGCTTGTCGACGGCAACAAACGCCTCGCCTGGACCGCCTGCCGCACATTTTTGGCCATTAACGGTGAATGGATCAGCGCGCCCGAGGATGACCGCTTCGACTTCGTCGTGCGGGTAACCACCGGCGCGCAGGGCGACATCAAGGAAATCGCCGAACAACTGCGGGCGTGGAGCTACCAGGAAGGCTGACGCTGAACACGCGGCACCAAACGCGATAACGCCCTAATGTTCCACCCGTGAATCGCCTCGACCGTTTCTTCGAGATCACCGCACGCGGATCAACCCTCGGCGCCGAGATCCGTGGCGGGCTGGTCACCTTCATCGCGATGGCGTACATCATCGTGCTGAACCCGATCATCCTGTCCGGGCCGAAGGACGTCGCCGGCAATCAGTTGCAGTTCGCCCAGGTGTCCGCGGTGACGGCGCTGACGGCCGGGGTCATGACGATCCTGTTCGGCGTCATCGCGCGACTGCCGTTCGCGTTCGCGGCAGGGCTGGGCATCAACTCATTCCTGGCGACCTCGGTGGTGGGCACGCTCACCTGGCCCGAGGCGATGGGACTGGTGGTGATCAACGGTCTGATCATCGTCGCGCTCGCGGTATCCGGCCTGCGCCGGATGGTGTTCGATGCGGTGCCGATGCAACTCAAGATCGCGATCACCGCCGGAATCGGATTGTTCATTCTGTTCATCGGACTGGTCGATGCGGGATTCATTTCATCCACCGGATTTCCCTCTCCCCCAATTGGATTAGGCACCAAGGGTCAGGGGTACATCACCTCGGTCCCGACACTGGTGTTCGTATTCACTCTGCTGCTGACTGCAATCCTGGTGTCGCGCAACGTACGCGGCGGAATTCTGATCGGTCTGTTCAGTGGGACAGTGGTCGCGGTGGCCGTCGAGGCGATCTGGAAGCTGGGATCGGCGGTCGACCGCCCCGGCGGCTGGGGGTTATCGGTGCCGCGGTTGTCGGGTTCGCCGTTCGCGCTGCCAGATCTGTCCCTCGTCGGTGCTTTCACCTTCGACAGTTTCGAACGTATCGGGGCACTGGCGGCGGTCGTTCTGGTGTTCACCCTGGTGTTCGCGAACTTCTTTGACGCACTGGGAACGCTGACCGGCCTGTCCCGCCAGGCCGGTCTATCCGATGCACAGGGAACGTTCCCGCGGCTTCGCTCCGCGCTGATCGTCGAAGGCGTCGGCGCGGTTGCCGGCGGGGCGACCTCGTCGTCGTCGAACACGGTCTTCATTGAGTCCGGCGCCGGTATCGAGGAGGGCGCGCGCACCGGCCTCGCCAATCTGGTCACCGGCGCACTGTTCCTGGCCGCGATGTTCATCTCCCCACTGGCCTCGATCGTGCCGACGGAGGTGGCCGCAGCAGCCCTGGTGATCGTCGGCGCAATGATGGTGTCGCACCTGCGCCATATCGACATCGCCGAATTCTCGGTAGCACTGCCGGTAGTGCTGACCGTGGCGGTGATGCCGCTGAGCTATTCGATCGCCAACGGGATCGGCGCGGGGTTCATCAGTTGGGTGGTGGTGCGCTCGGCGGCCGGCAAGGGGCGTGAGATCAGCCCGTTGCTATGGATCGTCGCCGCTGGGTTCCTGCTGTACTTCGCCCGCGGCGGGATTTCGGCCTTCGTCGGGGTGTAGCAACTCAGGGTGTAGCAGAATGCCCCTATGAGCGAAACCGACGTCACCATCAAAACCCTCACCGACGGCCCACTGGAGGTGTCCGGCGCGGTCGAGATCCTCGCTTCCGACGGCACCCTGATCAAGGCGACGGAGAAGAGTTACCTCTGCCGATGTGGGTTTTCGGAAAAGAAGCCGTTCTGCGATGGGGCACACAAGCGCGAGGGCTTCACGGCTCCCTGACGTCGCACGGACTAAAATCAGGCGGTGCCGGACAAGCCCGGACCACCTCTTCCCCGAGGAGATCGACGTGAGCGGATCCGCTGAGCACTGTCGTGGTTTCGCGGCGCTGGCCCTCGGCCTTGCCGTCGGATTGACAGCGTTCGCACCGGCTGCCGCAGCTGAACCTGCCCCGAGTTGGAACGGCTGGTATCGGATCACCTTCCAGACCGATCAGAAGACGGGCACCAGCATCGCTGCCGAGCAGTGGGAAGAGCCCTACTCTGCCTGGTACCGCTTCGCGACGGACTGTTCCTCGGGGCCCTGCGTGGCGACGAT
>CAIOYU010000642.1 GCA_903862565.1 uncultured Actinomycetes bacterium
AGCAGGTAGGCCTCCGGGGTGACGGGGCGGACGGCGGTGTTCTTGCGGACCGCCGACAGGATGGCCGCGGCCACCTTCTCGGGGCCGTAACTGCGCATCTCGAACATCCGCTCGAGCTGTCCGCGCCGACCCGGCACCTTCGCCTCGCGGCCCTGCGGGGCGTGGATAGCGGTGGCCGAGACGATGTTGGTGTTGACCAGACCCGGGCAGATCGTGGTCAGTCCGACTCCGGCGGTGTCGAGTTCGGCACGAAGGCAGTCGGAGAACATGTAGACGGCCGCCTTGGAGGTGCAGTAGGCGGACAACGAACTCAGCGGCGAGTAGGCCGCCATCGAGGCGACGTTGACGATGTGGCCGCCGGTCCCCCGGTCGACGAGGCGTCGGGCGAACGCCCGGCATCCGTTGACCACGCCGCCGAGGTTGACGTCGAGCACGCGGTCGAATTCCTCAGCCGGGATGTCCAGGAACGCCCCGGCCGCCCCGATACCCGCATTGTTGACCACGACGTCGGGCACCCCGTGCTCGGCGCACACGCCGTCGGCGAAACGTTCCACGGCGTCGGCGTCGGCGACGTCGAGCCGGTACGGATGGGCCACACCGCCGGACGTCAGTATCTGCGCGGCGGTCTGCTGCGCGGCGGCCTCGTCGATGTCGCTGACGATGACCTCGGCTCCCTCTGCGGCGAAGGCCAGCGCGGTGGCCCGGCCGATGCCGCTGCCGGCCCCGGTGACGGAAACAAGCATGTCGCCGAAGGACTTTCGAGGTCTGCCGACCTCTGCCCGGAGCAGTTCCCGAGCCGCTGCCGCCCCGCCGAGGTACCGGGCGAGTTCGTCGACCGCCGTGGCGACCACCCGCGGGTTGGACATCGGCAGCCAGTGTCCGGCGCGGATGTCTCGGCGCCACAACCGCTTCACCCAACGGTGGGTGTCGTCGTAGACGTAGGGCCGAACGAAATTGTCCTCGGTGTTGACCAGTAATTGCACCGGGATCGCCACCTCGCACCGGGTCGGCTTCCGGGTGACTGCGCGAAAGAAATTGGCGCGGTAGATCTTCAGGCCGTTGGTGGCGTCGGCGACGAAGCTGTCGCCCTGGTGGCGGTTCTGGTGGGGAATACCGGCGGTGATCAGGTGCCGGTTGCACCACCGGGCCAGGAAAGACCGCATGGCGATGGGGGTGAGAACAGGGACCGAGAAGGGAACCATGTAGCTGAAGTGAGCGGCCTGGCGCAGGGCCCGGCTGAAGCGCCGCGGGCGGTACGGGCGGGCCAGCCCGTCGCGCACGTAGCGGTTGAGGTGCCCGGGGTGCGGGCCGGAGATCGAGGTGTAAGAGGCGACCCGGTCGGCGGCTTCCGGTCGGCTGACGTAGTGCCAGACCGTCGCCGAACCCCAGTCATGGCCCACCGCATGCACTCGGGTGTCCGGGCACAGCGCGTCGAGGACGGACTGGAAGTCGTCGGCCAACTGGTCGACGAGGTAGGCCGAAGCCGGCCCGGGCGCCTCCGAGGCACCTGCTCCGCGGGCGTCGTAACGGACGATCCGGTAGTCCTCGGCCAGCAATGGGACCACTCCGTCCCAGAGCACGTGGGAGTCCGGGAAGCCGTGGACCATGACGATGGTCGGGCCCTCGGGGTTGCCTTCCTCGTAGACCGCGATACGGGTTCCGTCGGTGGCGGTGATGTAACGGGTCGGCATCCGTCGATTATTGACCGCGGGCGCGAGGCCGAATGACAGGATGGAAGGACTGCGCTGTGGTAAGCCAGTGGTCGTCCCGATGATTAGGAGTCAACGTACATGGCCGTCTCCGTCCAGATGCCTGCACTCGGTGAGAGCGTCACCGAGGGCACCGTCACCCGCTGGCTCAAGCAGGAGGGTGACACCGTCGTAGTGGACGAGCCGCTGCTGGAGGTGTCCACCGACAAGGTGGACACCGAGATCCCGGCACCTGCCTCGGGCGTCCTGACCAAGATCATCGCCCACGAGGACGACACCGTCCCGGTCGGCGGCGACCTGGCGCTCATCGGCGAGGCCGGCGAGGCCGCCCAGGCCCCGGCTCCCGCGGCCGCCCCTCCGGCACCGGCACCTGCACCTCCCGCGCCGCCCGCACCGGTCGCGGCACCCGAACCGGCCGCTGCCCCGCCCGCCCCCGCCGCGCCGGCGCCGGCGGCAGCATCAGCCTCGGCCACCCAGGTGCTGATGCCCACCCTCGGAGAGTCGGTCACCGAGGGCACCGTCACCCGCTGGCTGAAGAAGGTCGGCGATTCGGTGGCCGTCGACGAACCACTGGTCGAGGTCTCCACCGACAAGGTCGACACCGAGATCCCGTCACCGGTGGCCGGCACACTGTTGAGCATCACCGCCGAAGAAGACGCCACGGTGCCCGTCGGCGGTGAGCTGGGCCGCATCGGCGCCGCCGGGTCCGCTCCGGCGGCGGCTCCTGCTCCGGCCGCACCCGCCCCGGCTCCCGCTGCTGCACCGGCACCCACGCCGGCACCGGCACCCGCTCCTGCGCCGGTCGCCGCACCCGCCCCCCAGCCGGTCGCACCGCCGGCGCCCGCCGCGGCTCCTGCCCCGGCTGTGTCGGCTCCCTCTGCTGCGGCCACCTCTGTGCCGGCTCCAGCCGGCGACAACGCCCCCTACGTCACACCCCTGGTGCGAAAGCTGGCTGCCGAGAACGCAATCGACCTGTCGACGGTCCAGGGCACCGGTGTCGGTGGGCGCATCCGCAAGCAGGATGTGCTGGCAGCCGCCGCACCGAAGGCCGCCGCTCCGGTGGCCCCCGCCGCGGCGCCCGTGGCGATGCCGGCCGCACCGTCGGCCGCGGTGGCCTCACCGCTGGCCCACCTGCGGGGCACCACCCAGAAGGCCAACCGGATCCGTCAGCTCACCGCGAAGAAGACCCGCGAGTCCCTGCAGGCCAGCGCCCAGCTGACCCAGACCCACGAGGTCGACATGACCAGGATCGTGGCGCTGCGGGCGCGCGCGAAGAAGAGCTTCGCCGAGCGTGAGGGCGTCAACCTGACCTACCTGCCGTTCTTCGCCCGCGCGGCGATCGACGCGCTCAAGGTCCACCCCAACATCAACGCCAGCTACAACGAGGCCACCGGCGAGATCACCTACTACGACGTCGAGAACCTCGGCTTCGCCGTCGACACCGAGCAGGGGCTGCTCTCCCCGGTTGTGCACAACGCCGGCGATCTGTCGCTGGCAGGGCTGGCCCGCGCCATCAACGACATCGCCGCCCGGGCCCGCTCCGGCGGTCTCAAGCCCGACGAACTCTCCGGCGGCACCTTCACCATCACCAACATCGGTAGCCAGGGCGCGCTGTTCGACACCCCGATCCTGGTGCCGCCGCAGGCGGCGATGCTGGGCACCGGCGCAATCGTCAAACGCCCGCGGGTGATCGTCGACGAGTCCGGCAACGAGTCCATCGGTGTGCGCTCGATCTGCTACCTGCCGATGACCTACGACCACCGGCTCATCGACGGAGCAGACGCCGGCCGCTTCCTGACCACTGTCAGGAAGCGCCTGGAAGAGGGAGCCTTCGAGGGCGAACTCGGGCTCTGAGGTGGCCGGGAAGCAGGGCGCCAAGACGGTCATCGCGATCGCCGGTTCGTCCGGCCTGATCGGATCGGCAATGGTGGCGGCTTTGCGTACCACCGACCACCGGGTGCTGCGGATCGTCCGCCGCACCCCGGCCAACCCTGACGAACTGCGGTGGAATCCCGACAGCGGCGACTTCGACCCGGCGGCTCTGGAGGGCGTCGACGCGGTGGTCAACCTCTGCGGCGCCGGCGTCGGGGACAAGCGGTGGTCCGGGGCGTTCAAGCAGACCCTGCGCGACAGCCGCATCGACCCCACCGAGGTGATCGTCGACGCCGTGGTCGAAGCTGGCGTACCGGTGCTGATCAACGCCAGCGCCGTTGGCTACTATGGAGACACCGGTAGCCGGATCGTCGACGAAACCGCCCCTCCCGGAAAGGGTTTCCTCGCCCAGCTGTGCATGGACTGGGAAGCCGCGACCGCACCCGCCCGCGATGCCGGGGTGCGCGTGGTGCTGCCCAGGACGGGCCTGGTGCTCTCCCCCGCCGGCGGCATGCTGAGCCGGTTGCGCCCACTGTTCGCCCTCGGACTGGGCGGGCGACTGGCCGGCGGGCACCAGTACATGCCGTGGATCAGCTTGGAGGATGAGGTCCGGGCACTGCTGTTCGCGATCAACAATGACGCCCTGTCCGGGCCGGTGAACTACACCGGACCGGCCCCGGTCACCAATGCGGAGTTCACCGCTGCGCTGGCCCGGGCGCTCAACCGTCCCGCACCATGGCTGGTACCCGGTTTCGCGCTCAAGACACTGCTCGGGGAGTTCGCCGAGGAGGGTCTGCTCGGCGGCCAGCGGGCCATCCCGGCCGCCCTGGAGCGGGCCGGATTCGCCTTCCACCACAACACCATTGGCGAAGCACTTGCCTATGCCACCGCCGCCATGCAGAGGTAGTCGTGCGGCAGTCCATCCGGGCGGGTACCGGCCCGATCGAAGTCCGGCACCTCGGCAGCATCGATTATCGGGCGGCCTGGCAACTCCAGCGCGAGGTCGGCGATGCGCGGGTGGCGGGCGGGCCCGACACTCTGCTGCTGCTGGAACATCCACCCGTCTACACCGCCGGCAAACGCACCGAGACCCATGAGCGCCCGGCCGACCAGACTCCCGTCATCGACGTCGACCGCGGCGGAAAAATCACCTGGCACGGCCCCGGGCAGCTGGTGGGCTACCCCATCATCGGCCTGGCCGAACCGTTGGATGTGGTGAATTTCGTTCGGCGCCTGGAACAGTCGCTGATCGCCGTCTGCGCCGAATACGGCGTCGACGCCGGCCGGGTCGATGGACGTTCCGGGGTGTGGCTGCCCGCCGACGACGCCAGGCCGGCCCGCAAGATCGCTTCCATCGGCATCCGGGTCGCACGCGGGGTCACCCTGCACGGCTTCGCCCTGAACTGCGATTGCGACCTCGGTGCCTTCTCCGCGATCGTGCCCTGCGGCATCGCCGACGCGGGCGTCACATCACTCACCGCCGAACTCGGCCGGCGGGTGAGCGTTGACGACGTTCGCGCCCGGGTTGCCCAGGCCGTCTGCGACGCCCTGGACGGACGTCTGCCGGTATCTGCTCCCGTACCATCGCATCCATGAGCGTCGAGCCCGAGCCCGAGCATGCTGTCGCCGGCGCCAGGACCAACGCCGCAGACCAGGCGACTCCGGCGGCCCCAGGTGACCGCAAACTGCTGCGCCTCGAGGTGCGCAACGCCGAGACCCCGATCGAGCGCAAACCGCCGTGGATCAAGACCCGCGCCCGCATGGGACCGGAGTACACCGCCCTCAAGGGCCTGGTGCGCCGCGAAGGTCTGCACACCGTCTGCGAGGAAGCCGGCTGCCCCAACATCTTCGAATGCTGGGAGGACCGCGAGGCCACCTTCCTGATCGGCGGCGAGCAGTGCACCCGCCGTTGCGACTTCTGCCAGATCGACACCGGCAAGCCCGCCGAACTCGACCGCGACGAGCCGCGCCGGGTGGCCGAGAGCGTCGCCGCGATGGGGCTCAAGTACGCGACGGTGACCGGCGTCGCCCGCGACGACCTGCCCGACGGCGGCGCCTGGCTCTATGCCGAGACGGTCCGCGCCATCAAGGAACTCAACCCGTCGACCGGCGTGGAACTGCTCGCCCCGGACTTCAACGGCCAGGCCGCCCTGCTGCGCGAGGTCTTCGAGTCCCGCCCAGAAGTGTTCGCGCACAACCTCGAAACCGTGCCGCGCATCTTCAAGCGGATTCGTCCCGCCTTCCGGTACCAGCGCAGCCTCGACGTGCTCACCTCAGCGCGGGAGTTCGGGCTGGTCACCAAGAGCAACCTGATCCTCGGCCTGGGCGAGACCATCGAGGAGGTCCGCACCGCGCTGACCGACCTGCACGACGCCGGCTGCGACATCATCACCATCACCCAGTATCTGCGGCCGTCCCCGCGTCATCACCCGGTCGAGCGCTGGGTGCACCCCGACGAGTTCGTGGAGTTGGCCTCCTATGCCGAAGGGCTGGGATTCGCCGGGGTTCTGGCCGGGCCGCTGGTGCGTTCTTCCTACCGCGCCGGAAAGCTCTACGAGAACGCCGCCCGCTCGCGCCGCGACGCTACGTATCCTTAACGGCTATGGCGAAGTCCCGCACCCCGGCTGAACTCAAAGCGGCCAAATCTGAAGCGAAGGCCGCAGCGAAGGCCGCGTCCAAGCAGCGCCGTGCCCAGCTGTGGCAGGCGTTCCAGATGCAGCGCAAAGAGGACAAGAAGCTCATCCCCTACATGGCCGGCGGCTTCCTGCTGACCCTGGCCGTGCTGGTAGGGCTCGGGGTGTGGATCGGCGGATTCACCATGTACATGATGATCGTGCTGGGCATTGTGCTCGGCGCGCTCGTCGCGTTCGCCATCTTCGGCCGGCGCGCCCAGAAGTCGGTCTTCAGCAAGGCCGAGGGCCAGGCCGGTGCGGCCGGGTGGGCGCTGAGCAACATGCGCGGTAAGTGGCGGGTCACGCCCGGAGTTGCGGTGACCGGCCACTTCGACGCCGTGCACCGGGTGATCGGGCGCCCCGGGATCGTTTTCGTCGGCGAGGGCTCACCGAGCCGGGTCAAACCGCTGCTGGCGCAGGAGAAGAAGCGCACCGCACGCCTGGTCGGGGACGTGCCGATCTATGATGTCATCGTCGGCAACGGCGACGGCGAGGTCCCGTTGGACAAGCTCGAGCGCCACCTGACCAAGCTGCCGGCCAACATCAGCGTCGCCCGGATGGACGATCTCGAGGCCAAGCTCACCGCACTGGGCTCCAAGGGCGGCGCCGCCGCAATACCGAAGGGTCCGATGCCGGCCCAGGCCAAGGTGCGGGGAGTGCAGCGCTCCGCTCGTCGCCGCTGACCGAGAACGGTTCGTCGGGCGTCTCTACCGCAGCACGACGGCCGTCGCCGTCAACCGATCCTGGATCCCGCGGCCGTCGGCATCGGTGAACAACGCCGGGATGACCAGTGCGATCAGCAGCCCGCGTGCCAGCGCCCGGCCGGTGCCGACGTTGAGGCGCTGATCGACCGAAGCCACCCGCAGACCCAGCACGTACTGGCCGGGGGTGAATCCGAACAGCCGAACGAACACCGCCCCGAGGACGACCCACACCCCGAGGACGACGGTCTGCCCCTCGCTGGTCAGAAGGAACTGCCCGGGAGCCAGGCCGACAGCCGGCAACAGGCCCGTGAGGCCCGCCGCGATCAGCCAGTCGACCATCAGCGCCGCCAGCCGGCGCCCCATGCCGGCCATCGACCCACGTCCGTGGGGTGGAAGGCCTAGTCCATGGCCCTTTGATCCCGTGTCACCCGCCATGGCGCAAGGATAGGCCCTGCGGCCACGCGTAACTTCGACGCAACATTCGCTTGACGGACGTGCAACATCGGCTCCCTACCGTCAGCCGCGAGTCATTACGAACCAATAAGGAGCGTTTCCGTGGCAGACAAGGAAAAGACAGCCCACGACATCGAGAAGATGATCAAGGACGAGAAGGTCGAGTACGTCGACATCCGCTTCTGCGATCTGCCCGGTGTCGTCCAGCACTTCTCGATCCCGGCGTCGGCGTTCGACGAGAGCGTGTTCGAGGACGGCCTGGCGTTCGACGGCTCGTCGGTGCGCGGCTTCCAGTCGATTCATGAGTCCGACATGATGCTGCTGCCGGACCCCAACACCGCGCGCATCGACCCGTTCCGCGCAGCCAAGACGCTGAACATGAACTTCTTCGTCCACGACCCGTTCACCCGCGAGCCGTACTCGCGTGATCCGCGCAACGTGGCCCGTAAGGCGGAGAACTACCTGGCCTCCACCGGAATCGCGGACACGTGCTTCTTCGGCGCCGAGGCCGAGTTCTACATCTTCGACTCGGTGGCCTTCGACTCCAAGATGAACGGCACCTTCTACGAGGTGGACTCGGAGTCGGGCTGGTGGAACTCCGGAGAACCCTTCGAGGCCGACGGCAGCGCCAACCGCGGTTACAAGGTGCGGCCCAAGGGCGGTTACTTCCCCGTCGCTCCCTACGACCACTACGTGGATCTGCGCGACGAGATGTCGACCAACCTGATCAACTCCGGGTTCACCCTCGAGCGCGGCCACCACGAGGTGGGCACCGCCGGCCAGGCCGAGATCAACTACAAGTTCAACACTCTGCTGGCCGCGGCCGACGATGTGCTGCTGTTCAAGTACATCATCAAGAACACCGCCTGGCAGAACGGCAAGACCGTCACCTTCATGCCCAAGCCGCTGTTCGGTGACAACGGCTCAGGCATGCACGCCCACCAGTCGCTGTGGAAGGACGGCAAGCCGCTCTTCCACGACGAGTCCGGGTATGCCGGCCTGTCCGACATGGCGCGTCACTACATCGGCGGCATCCTGCACCACGCGCCGTCGCTGCTGGCGTTCACCAACCCCACGGTGAACTCCTACAAGCGCCTGGTCCCGGGTTACGAGGCCCCGATCAACCTGGTCTACAGCCAGCGCAACCGCTCGGCCTGCGTGCGTATCCCGATCACCGGCAACAACCCCAAGGCCAAGCGTCTGGAGTTCCGCTGCCCGGACAGCTCGGGCAACCCGTACCTGGCTTTCGCAGCCATGTTGATGGCCGGCATCGACGGCATCAAGAAGAAGATCGAGCCGCTGGCACCGGTCGACAAGGACCTCTACGAGCTTCCGCCGGACGAGGCCGCCAACATCCCTCAGGCCCCGACTTCGCTCTCGGCGGTGATCGACCGGCTCGAGCAGGATCACGACTACCTGACCGAGGGCGGGGTGTTCACCTCCGACCTGATCGAGACCTACATCGCCTACAAGCGGGAGAACGAGATCCTGCCGATCCAGATCCGGCCTCACCCGTACGAGTTCGCCCTGTACTACGACGTGTAACCCGTCGGGTCGTAAGCAGCAGTTCCAGTCGAGTCCATCCGTCCGGCGAACGCCGGGCGGATGGGCTCGTCTGCGTTTCGTCACACGCGATCCACGGAGTAACACTGCGAAGCCAATTGTCGATAGATTTCACGTCGCCTCCGGCCAGGTGTCAGCTGTGCCCGACCCAGCCGTGATGCGAAGCATCCATCGTGATGCAATACTTCGATGCGCGTGAACAGACGCGACAGGGATGGGTAAGTGAGGAGCGTCATGAAGTTGACCCGGGTGGTAGTGGCATCAGCCCTGATCGCGGGCGGTGCTGCCGTCGGCCTGGCCGATCCGGCCAACGCCGCGGACTCGAACGCCCTTGGCACCTACACCTTCGAGGCCGACGGCGGCGAGTCGGCCACCTGGACGCTCACGCCCTGCATCGACGACTCCGACCAGTGCGTGCACGTCGCCGCGTCCGGCAGCTCCAAGCACGGGCCGTGGTCAGCAGACGCCCACTGGACCGTCGGGTCGTGGATTCTGTTCGTTGACCAACCGGACGCGGTGTCCTGCCCCAGCGGCGGCTCAGCCGGCGGGCTCAACAACTACTCGTGGGATGCCAGCACGCTGACCGGCTACGCCAGTATCTTCACTGGCGCGTGCGGTGGCGATCCGGAGAGCCTGGCCATCCCGTTCACGTTGACCAAGACCGGATCGCCGGTGGTTGCACCCACCGCGCCGATCTACGACCAGCCGTTCTACCCGCCCACCGCCGAGGTTTACGAGCCCGGCCCGACGGCGGAGGCTCCTCCGGCCGGCCCGATCGAGACCGATCCGGCACTGACCGCCACGCCCGCCGAGATCCCGAACCTCAGCGATCCGCTGACCGAGGCCGAGGTCGCCATGCCCGGCTTCAACGCGGAGCCGGGCGGCGACAAGAGCGGCGGCGGCGGGCGCGGCGGCGGCGGCCGTTAAGGCCGGGCCTCACACACACTCGAGCAGCGTCTCGGAAGTTTCTCCAACGGGGCCGGCCGCGGCGTGAGTCCGTAGCCGTCCGTCAGCCCCGGTGGTGATGCAGACGATCCCGCAGGCGCCGGCGTCGACTCGGCGGGCGATGATCGGCGACCGCTCGAGTAGGGCCAGCCCGACGTCGGCGACGTGTGTCGCGGTCAGGGTGTCGACCGAATCGGCCTGGACTCCACGGCGCACCATCGAGGCGATCGCCTGTTCCACCGCGGTTCGCGACGCACCGGCGGGCAGGGCGGCCTCGGTCCAGGCCCGCATCGCGGCGCCCATCGCCGGGCATCCAGGGTGGCCCAGCACGACGATGAGCGGAACCTCGAGGTTCTCGACCGCGTACTCGAGGGTTCCGATCACCCCGGAGCCCGTAACGTGCCCCCAGGTGCTGACGTCGATCACCGCACCCGGATCTTGCCCGAAAACGGCCTCGCTGGCCAGTGCGGAATCGGCACAGCGGAATACCGCGGCGATCGGGCGGTCGGCGAGCACGTCGGAAGCGGTCCGGGTGGTCTGACGACCACGGTGGTTGCCGGCCCGCAGTCGCTGCCAGGCGTAGAGGGGTTCGGACATTGTTGTATTCCTTTCTCTGATTCTCTTGTGTTTCTCTGGGTTTTTCTGGGTATCTCTGGGTGCCTAGCTGAAGTAGTCCGGTCGGCTGACGTAGGTCTCGGTCACGAACATCACCCCCGAGGAGGCGTCCAGCAGCGGTCGGAGTCCGGCCAGCAGCGCGTCG
>CAIOYU010000643.1 GCA_903862565.1 uncultured Actinomycetes bacterium
CACCACCGCAAGGACCTCACCTACCGTCCGATCACCGATGCGCCTACCTGCGTGGTGGCACTCGCCGTCCCGGAAGGCCCGCAAAGCGAACTCGTCGAGGAGTTCATCGGGATTGTGCGGGGACGCAAGCCCGGTTCGTCGCGGGGTCAGGACCAGCAGGCGCCGAAACGCAAAGCCCGGGAAAAGACGCTCGCCAAGCAGGCCGCCCGCGCCGCCGCCGGGAATGTCGCGCGCAAGCCGGGCCCAGCCAAGCGGGGCCGGCGCTGAGTCAGGCCTTCTTGCGGGACCGCAGTACGTCCAGGGCCTTGTCGGCGTGGGTGTCCATGTTGACTTCGCTGGAGATCACGTCGAGCACGGTGCTGTCGGAGTCGATCACGAAGGTGGTGCGTTTGACCGGCATGAACTTGCCCAGCAGGCCCCGCTTGACGCCGAACATCTCGGCGACTTTGCCGTCGGCGTCGGACAACAACGGATAGTCGAACCGCTGGGAGTCGGAGAACTTCGACTGCTTCTCCACCGCATCGGTGCTGATGCCCACCCGTGCCGCGCCGACGCCGTCGAACTCGCTTGCGAGGTCTCGGAAGTGGCAGGCCTCCTTGGTGCAACCGGGGGTCATCGCGGCGGGGTAGAAGAACAACACCACCGGCCCGCCCGCGAGCAGGCTGGTCAGGGATCGCACCGTCCCGGTCTGGTCGGGTAATTCGAAGTCGGGCACACGGTCACCACGTTTCATGATCACTACGTTATCGGGTGGTCAGCGCCGGGGAACAGGTCTGGGAAGATGTACCCCGTGTCCACCCTCGCCGTCACGACCACGCGCGACGAGTTCCGCGCGCTGGCCGCCGAACACCGGGTGGTCCCGGTGACCCGTAAGGTGCTCGCCGACAGCGAGACTCCGCTGTCGGCCTACCGCAAACTCGCCGGCAACCGCCCCGGAACCTTCCTTTTGGAATCCGCCGAGAACGGGCGCTCCTGGTCGCGGTGGTCGTTCATCGGAGCCGGCGCGCCATCGGCGCTGACGGTCCGTGACGGTCAGGCGGTCTGGCTGGGTGCCAGCCCCAAGGATGCCCCTGCCGGCGGGGATCCGCTGGAGGTGCTGCGCGCCACCATCGATTTGTTGGCCACCGGACACCCGGCGGGATCGACAGTGCCTGGGATGCCACCGCTCTCGGGTGGATTGGTCGGGTTCTTCGCCTACGACTTCGTCCGGAGGCTCGAGCGGCTGCCGGAGCTTGCCGTTGACGACCTGCATCTGCCCGACATGCTCCTGCTGCTGGCCACCGACCTGGCTGCCGTCGACCACCACGAGGGAACCATCACCCTGATCGCCAACGCGGTGAACTGGAACGGCACCGACCAGCATGTGGACCAGGCCTACGACGAGGCCGTGGCCCGCCTCGACGTGATGACCCGGGCGCTGGGACAGCCGCTGCCGTCCACGGTGGCCACCTTCAGTCGCCCGGAGCCCCGCCATCGGTCGCAGCGCACGATGGAGGAGTACGGGGCCATCGTCGAGAAGCTCGTCGGGGAGATCGAGGCCGGCGAGGCATTCCAGGTGGTGCCGTCTCAGCGCTTCGAGATCGACACCGACGCCGACCCGATCGACGTCTACCGGATGCTGCGGGTGTCCAACCCCAGCCCCTACATGTACCTGATGCAGATCCCGAATGAGGCTGGGGAGACGGCGTTTTCGATCGTCGGCTCCAGTCCGGAGGCGCTGGTGACGGTGCAGGACCGCTGGGCGACCACCCATCCCATCGCCGGCACCCGGTGGCGCGGCCACACCGAGGAGGAGGACCAGCTGCTCGAGAAGGAACTGCTGTCCGACGAGAAGGAGCGTGCCGAGCACCTGATGCTGGTCGACTTGGGCCGTAACGATCTGGGTCGGGTCTGCGTGCCGGGCACCGTGCGGGTCGAGGACTACAGCCACATCGAGCGCTACAGCCACGTCATGCACCTGGTCTCCACCGTGACCGGGCTGCTCGCCGAGCACCGCACCGCACTGGACGCCGTGACGGCCTGTTTCCCGGCAGGCACCCTGTCGGGGGCGCCGAAGGTGCGGGCGATGGAACTCATCGAAGAAGTCGAGAAGACCCGCCGCGGCCTCTACGGCGGAGTGGTCGGCTACCTCGACTTCGCGGGCAACGCCGACTTCGCGATCGCCATCCGCACCGCGCTGATGCGCGACGGCATCGCCTACGTCCAGGCAGGCGGCGGTGTGGTGGCCGACTCCAACGGGCCCTATGAGTACACCGAGTCCGCAAACAAGGCCAAGGCGGTTCTCAGCGCGATCGCCGCCGCCGAGACTCTGGACGCACCGGCGTGATCCGGGTCGCCCAGCTTCTGCTCCTGCTGGCCGCCGGCTTGCTGTGGGCGGCATCCCGCCTGCCCTGGGTATCGCTGGAATCCTTCGACGAACTCGGCCCTCCCAAAACTTCCGTGCTGACCGGCGGGGCCTGGTCGAACGCGCTGCTGCCGTTGGCCCTGCTGATGATCGCCGCTGCGCTGGCGGGGCTGGCTGTGCGGGGCTGGCTGTTGCGTGGAGTCGCCATGCTTGTCGCGGTGGCGAGTCTGGCGCTGGGCTATCTGGGCCTCAGCCTCATCGTGATGCCCGACGTCGCCCCGCGCGCCGCCGCGCTGGCCGACGTGCCGGTGGCGATTCTCGTCGGTAGCCATCGACACATCGCCGGTGCGGTTCTCACGCTCATCGCGGCGGTGTGCGCCCTGCTGGCCGCCGTACTGATGGTGCGCACGGCCTCATCTGTGCGATACGCCGCGGCCACTTCTGCTTCCCCCGGGCGTGCAGTCACCGCGGATTCCGAGCGGTTGCTGTGGGACGCCCTGGATGCGGGCCGTGATCCTACCGATGGAGACGGTGACGGACCCGGCGATTCGTCGGGTCCGGGGCCCGGCTCAGAGGGGCGGTGACGGATGCCGGTAATCGGGCGGCTAATCTTTCAGCGGTATCGACGCTCAGGCGCGACACCGCAAGGCAGTACATCGCAAGAGGGGAACCGGCTGTCCATGAGTTCGGCAACCGTACTTGACTCCATTCTCGAAGGAGTTCGTGCGGACGTTGCCGCCCGTGAGGCTCGGGTGAGCATGGCTGAGATCAGGGCGGCAGCCGAGGCTGCGCCCCCGGCCAGGGACGCCATGGCTGCACTGCGCGCCCCGGGCATCGCGGTGATCGCCGAAGTCAAGCGGGCCAGTCCATCGCGGGGCCAACTCGCACCGATCGCCGATCCTGCCGACCTGGCCCGCGCGTACCAGGCCGGCGGGGCCCGGGCGATCAGCGTGCTCACCGAGGAGCGGCGTTTCAAGGGATCGCTGGCCGACCTGGACGCCGTCCGCGCCGCGGTCACCATTCCGGTTCTGCGCAAGGATTTCATCGTGCGGCCGTACCAGATCCACGAGGCGCGGGCGCACGGTGCCGACATGCTTCTGCTGATCGTGGCGGCATTGGATCAGTCGGCGCTGGTGTCGATGCTGGACCGGACCGAGTCGTTGGGCATGACCGCGTTGGTCGAGGTGCACACCGAGGAGGAGGCCGACCGCGCACTGCAGGCAGGTGCGAAGGTGATCGGTGTCAACGCCCGAGATCTGAAGACCCTGTCGGTCGACCGCGACTGCTTCGGCCGTATCGCGCCTGGACTGCCGTCCAGTACCATCCGCATCGCCGAGTCCGGTGTTCGGGGTCCGGCTGACCTGCTGGCATACGCCGGGGCGGGAGCCGACGCCGTTCTGGTCGGGGAAGGCCTGGTGACCAGTGGTGATCCGCGCACCGCGGTGGCTGACCTGGTGACCGCCGGTGCTCATCCGTCGTGTCCGAAACCGGTACGCTGAAACCTCGCTCTGTCGAGTACACACATGGCTGATACCTCCACCCCGAACCTGCCCCGTGCCAGCACGGCGTTAGCAGAGCCCACGACCCACGACCCTGATGCTCGCGGGCATTTCGGCGTCTTCGGCGGTCGCTACATCCCCGAGGCGCTGATGGCCGTCATCGAGGAAGTCACCGCCGCCTACGAGAAGGCGCGGACCGACCAGACGTTCCTGGACAAGCTCGACGATCTGCAGACGCACTACGCCGGGCGGCCCTCGCCGCTGTACGAGGCGACGCGTCTCGGTGAGCACGCCGGCGGCGCGCGGATCTTCCTCAAGCGCGAAGATCTCAACCACACCGGATCGCACAAGATCAACAACGTTCTCGGTCAGGCACTCCTGGCGCGACAGATGGGCAAGACCCGGGTGATCGCCGAGACCGGAGCCGGCCAGCACGGGGTGGCAACCGCCACGGCCTGTGCACTGCTGGGCTTGGACTGCGTCATCTACATGGGTGCGGTCGACACGGCCCGCCAGGCGCTCAACGTCGCCCGGATGCGTCTGCTCGGCGCGGAAGTGGTTGCGGTGCAGTCCGGCTCGAAGACCCTCAAGGACGCCGTCAACGAGGCGTTCCGGGATTGGGTCGCCCACGCCGACGACACCTACTACTGCTTCGGGACGGCGGCCGGTCCGCATCCGTTCCCGGTGATGGTCCGCGATTTCCAGCGGGTCATCGGTATGGAGGCCCGCGCCCAGATCATTGCGCAGGCCGGCCGGTTGCCCGATGCCGTCACCGCCTGCGTGGGCGGTGGCTCGAACGCGATCGGTATTTTCCACGCCTTCATCGACGATCCCGGCGTCCGTCTGATCGGCTACGAGGCCGGCGGCGACGGCGTCGAGACCGGACGTCACGCGGCCACCTTCTCGGGTGGATCACCCGGCGCCTTCCAGGGTTCCTACTCCTACGTGATGCAGAATCCCGATGGCCAGACCATCGAATCCCATTCGATCTCAGCCGGATTGGACTATCCCGGCGTCGGCCCCGAACACGCGTTCCTCAAGGAGATCGGCCGGGCGGAGTACCGGCCCATCACCGACACTGAGGCCATGGATGCCTTCAGCCTGCTGTGCCGGCTGGAAGGCATCATCCCGGCCATCGAGTCGGCCCACGCCATCGCTGGCTCGGTCGAACTTGGCGCCGAGCTCGGACCCGACTCGATCATCGTGGTCAACCTCTCCGGCCGCGGTGACAAAGACGTGGAGACCGCTGCCCGCTGGTTCGGTCTGCTCGACGGCCCGGGAGCCTCATGACCGTGCAGCACAGCCAGCCCGGTCGGCTGGGCCCGATCTTCGATGCGTGCCGTTCCGAGGACCGCGCGGCCCTGATCGGCTACCTGCCGACCGGCTATCCCGACGTGCCGACCTCGATTGACGCCATGGTCGCGATGTCCGGTGACTGCGACATCATCGAAGTGGGGATGCCGTACTCCGACCCGGGAATGGACGGCCCGGTGATCGCCACGGCCACCGAGGTCGCGCTTCAGGGCGGGGTTCGGGTCACCGACACATTGCGGGCGGTCGAGGCCATCAGCGCCGCCGGTGGCAACGCGGTGGTGATGACCTACTGGAACCTGTTGGCGCACTACGGGGTTGACGCCTTCGCTCGTGACCTGGCCGCGGCCGGCGGGTTGGGTGTGATCACCCCCGACCTCATCCCCGACGAGGCCGAGGAGTGGATGGCGGCCTCGGAGCGCCATGATCTGGACCGGATCTTCCTGGTGGCGCCGTCGTCGACCCCCGAACGGCTCGCGCGCACCGTCGAAGCGTGTCGTGGATTCGTCTACGCGGCCTCAACCATGGGAGTGACCGGCGCTCGTGAAGCGGTGTCCCAGGCCGCACCGGATCTGGTCCGCCGGGTCAGAGAGATTTCCGACATACCCGTCGGGGTGGGTCTCGGGGTGCGCTCCCGGGCGCAGGCTGCCGAGATCGCGCTTTTCGCCGACGGGGTCATCGTCGGTTCGGCTCTCGTCTCCGCCCTGGGCGAGGGGGTGCCCGCGGTGCGGGACCTGACCGAGGAACTTGCCGTCGGGGTGCGGAAAGAGGTGCCTGCCAAGTGACGACAACGGTGCTTGCCTACATTCCGAGTCCCGCGCAGGGCGTCTGGCATCTGGGCCCGATACCGATTCGGGCCTACGCGCTGTGCATCATCGCCGGCATCGTCGCTGCTCTGCTGATCGGCGACCGGCGCTGGACGGCACGCGGCGGCGAACCCGGCGTCATCTATGACATCGCGTTGTGGGCGGTCCCGTTCGGCTTGATCGGCGGCCGGCTGTATCACGTCATGACGGACTGGAAGACCTATTTCGGTCCGGGTGGAGCCGGTCCCGCTGCGGCACTTCGGATCTGGGAGGGTGGCCTCGGGATCTGGGGTGCCGTTGCGCTTGGCGCAGTGGGAGCGTGGATTGCCTGCCGCCGCAGGGGGATTCCCTTGCCCGCGTTCGGCGACGCCGTGGCGCCGGGCATCGTGCTGGCGCAGGCCATCGGCCGGTTGGGCAACTATTTCAACCAGGAACTTTACGGCCGTGAGACAACCGTTCCCTGGGGCTTGGAGATCTTCTACCGGCGGGATCCGTCCGGGGTCGTCGACGTCCACTCTCTTGACGGGGTGTCGACCGGGCAGGTGGCCGCGGTTGTGCACCCCACCTTCCTTTACGAACTGCTCTGGAACCTCTTGGTTTTCGCTGTTCTGCTGTGGGCCGACCGCAAGTACCGGCTGGGTCACGGCCGCTTGTTCGCGTTGTACGTCGCGCTGTATTGCGTCGGTCGGTTCTGGATCGAACTGATGCGTGACGACGCGGCCACGCACATCGCCGGCATCCGCATCAACGTGTTCACCGCGACTTTCGTCTTCATCGGCGCAGTGGTCTACATGCTGCTCGCGCCCAAGGGCCGGGAGGATCCGGCGTCTCTGCGCGGCAAGCCAGTGGTAGCGCACCAGCACGAGTCGCTCACCGAGGAACTGGCGGCTGTTGCCAAGGGCAGTGGACTCATTGCGGCCGCGACGGTCGCCGGCGAGCACGAGGCCGAGGATGCTCTCGCCGTCGGCGATGTCGAGGTGATCCCCGCCGACAGCCTCGTCGTGCAGTCAACGGCGGCGGAGGTAGTCGAATCGGACGCGGTGGACACCGCGACACAGATCGTCGAGACGGAGACGTCCGACGGTGCCGTGGTCGTCGAGACCGGCGAGGTCGTCGAGGCCGTCGAGCGTTCGGACGACGGCGATGCAGACGACACCATCGTCGTGTACTCCGCGCCGGTCGAGACGGACACCGTCCTGGTCTACGAGTCAGCCGACGAACCGGACTCTGAGGTTGTCGTGACTGAGACTGTTGTGACCGAGGCGGCCGAGTCTGAGGCGGCCGAGTCTGAGGCTGTTGTCACCAGCGCTGTCGTGACCGAGGCGGTCGTGACCGAGGTTGTCGAGTCTGAGGCTGTTGTCACCGAGGTTGTCGAGTCTGAGGCTGTCGTGACTGAGACCGTCGTCATTGATTCGGGTGACGCCGAGGTGCCCGAGAGTGACACGATCGTGCATGACGCAGTCGTCACGGACGCGGTGAGCAGTGACACCGTGGTGATCGAGTCAGGGGCTGATGACTCGGAGGCAGTCGTTTCGGAGACGGTCGTGTCCGACGACCCGCCTGCTGATGCCGTGGTGGTCGTCACCGAAGCCGTGGTCGTAACCCAAGCCGTGGTCGTCACCGAGGCCGAGGCAGTCGAAGCCGAACTGGCGCCTGGGCCGAAAGCCGTCCCCGCGGTTGAACTCCACCCGGAACCGAAGGCCGAATCCGCATCTGTGGTAGCCGACGATGAAGCCCCGAAACTGGGCTCGACGTTCAAGCGGTTGCTGTGGGGCGCGGGTAAGCGGGACTGACGGCCGTATGGCCACCCCGCCTTCTGGCATTCTGATTTCATGACCGAGCCGCCGTTCGGAGGCGGAGAGATGCCGCCGCAGTACCAACCTCCGCCTGCCTACGCGCCGGAACAGCCACCAACGGGTTACATCCCGCCGGACAACACGGGCTACGGCGCCACCGGCTACGAACCCCCTGTCGCTGGTTACTACGGATCACCCGGCCAGTTCCCGCCGCCGGTCTACCCGGCACCGGGTCCGATTCCCGGGTACTACGTCGATCCGGTTGCCCCCTACGGCCGACATCCGTTCACCGGGGAACCGTTGTCCGACAAGTCGAAACTCGTGGCCGGGCTGCTGCAACTCATCGGCCTTTTCGGCATTCTCGGCATCGGTCGGCTCTACCTGGGTTACACGGGCCTCGGCATCGCCCAACTGCTGATTGGAATATTCGGGGGGCTGATCATCGGGTTCCTGACGTGCGGGGTCGGCTTCCTCATTCCCGTCGTGTGGGCCATCGTCGACTCCGTGATGATCCTGAGTGACAAAGTGCGCGACCCACAGGGACGTCCCCTGCGGGACGGGTGAGCATCATGACGGAACGCACAAAGGTCTACGGCGGGCTCGGCGCCGGTGTGTTGGCGCTCGGCGCACTGACCTACATCGGCGTGGCAGACCCGCACCGTCCTGGGTCTGTGTTCCCGCCGTGCCCATTCAAAATGCTCACCGGATGGAACTGTCCGGCGTGCGGGGGACTGCGGATGACCCACGACCTGCTCCACGGAGACATCGCGGCCGCCGTCGTCGACAACGTCTTTCTCCTGACCGGCCTGCCGCTGCTGGCCGCGTGGGCGCTGTGGCGGCGCCAGCACGGACAGCGTGTGTTCACACCGGCAGTCGGGGTGCTGATCGCCGTGGCCGCGCTCATCTGGACGGTCGTCCGTAACGTGCCGGGATTTCCTTTGATGCCCACCATTCTCGGCACCTGATCAGACCCACCCCGCGGCGGCGGCAACCCGGCTATGCTCGGTCTTCGTGACACGCCGCGGCAAAATCGTCTGCACTCTAGGTCCGGCCACCAGCACGGACGAGATGGTCAGGGCCCTGGTTGAGGCGGGCATGGACGTCGCCCGGCTGAACTTCAGCCACGGCGATTACGCCGACCATGTCGCCTCCTATGAGCGCGTCCGGAGGGCTTCCGACGCCACCGGTCGGGCCGTCGGCATTCTCGCCGACCTGCAAGGTCCCAAGATCCGGCTAGGGCGCTTCGCCGAGGAAAGGACTGTCTGGGCCAACGGCGAGACGGTGCGGATCACCGTGGAGGACTGCGAGGGTACTCACGACCGCGTGTCCACCACGTACAAGAACCTGGCGCAGGATGCCAAACTCGGCGACCGCTTGCTTGTCGACGACGGCAATGTGGCCCTGGTTGTCGAGCGCATCGAGGGCAACGACGTGGTCTGCTGCGTGACGGAGGGCGGCCCGGTCAGCAACAACAAGGGGTTGTCGCTGCCCGGTATGGCAGTTTCCGTTCCCGCTCTGTCCGGCAAGGACATTGAGGATCTTGAGTTCGCGCTGGAGCTCGGCGTGGACCTGGTCGCGCTGTCATTTGTCCGGTCGCCGGACGACGCCGGACTGGTCCATCAGGTGATGGATCGTGTCGGCCGTCGCGTGCCGGTGATCGCCAAGCTCGAGAAGCCCGAAGCGGTGGCCAACCTGGAAGCGATCATCGAGGCGTTCGACGCGGTGATGGTGGCTCGTGGCGATCTCGGCGTCGAACTCCCACTCGAGGAAGTGCCGTTGGTCCAGAAGCGGGCCATCCAGGTCGCCCGCGAGCATGCCAAGCCGGTGATCGTCGCCACCCAGATGCTGGAGTCGATGATCGGCAACTCGCGGCCCACCAGGGCGGAAGCCTCCGACGTCGCCAACGCGGTCCTCGACGGTGCGGATGCCGTGATGCTGTCGGGGGAGACCTCGGTCGGGAAGTTCCCGGTGGAAGCCGTCCGGACGATGGCGCGGATCATCGAGCGGGTCGAGCAGGACGGGACGGTTTCGGCCCCGGGCCTGACCCATGTACCCCGCACTAAAGCAGGGGTGATCTCCTACGCGGCCCGTGACATCGGCGAGCGTCTCGACGCCAAGGCACTGGTCGCCTTCACCTCGTCCGGCGACACCGTGCGCCGGTTGGCCCGGCTGCACAGCCCGCTTCCGCTGCTGGCCTTCGTCACGATCCCCGAACTCCGCAGCCGGTTGGCGCTGACCTGGGGCACTGAGACGTTCATCGTCCCGGCGATGGACAGCACCGACGACATGATCCGGCAGGTGGACCAGGCTTTTCTCGCGCTCGGCCGCTACCAGCGTGGTGATCTGGTGATCATCGTCGCAGGTGCTCCGCCGGGCACAGTAGGCTCGACGAATCTGATTCATGTCCACCGGATCGGGGAGAACGACCACTAGATCGGTGCGAAAGGAAGTGCGGCGAGTTGGCTGAACCGGTAGCCAGGTCGGACTTCGACGAACTGCTCGCCGTTCTTGAGCTGTCGCCGGGCGACGATGACGTTTACGTCGGTCGGCATCCGCGTAAGAATCCGATGCGCACCTTCGGTGGCCAACTGATGGCCCAGAGCTTTGTGGCCGCCAGCCGTAGCTTGGACCATGATCTGCCGCCGAGCGCGCTGTCGATCCACTTCATCGCCGGCGGTGACCCCTCGATTGACATCGAGTTCCATGTCGTCAAGTTGCGAGACGAACGGCGCTTCGCCAACCGGCGGGTCGACGCCATGCAGAACGGCAAGCTGCTGGCCACCGCCCTCGTGTCCTTCCTGGCCGGTGGTCACGGCCTCGAGCACAACTTCGAGATGCCCAAAGTGCCTGAGCCGCACACGCTTCCCACCATCGACGAACTGCTTGTCGGCTACGAGGAAGTGGTTCCGGCGTTCGTGAGCGCGTTGCGGCCGATCGAGTGGCGCTACACCAACGACCCGGCCTGGGTGATGCGCGACAAAGGCGGCCGGCTCGAGCGAAACCGGGTGTGGCTAAAGGCTGCCGGTGAGATGCCCGCCGATCCGGTGCTCCATACCGCGGCCATGATCTACTCCTCGGACACGACGGTCCTGGATACGATCATCACCACCCACGGACTGTCCTGGGGGTGGGACCGCATCTTCGCGGTCACCGTCAACCATTCGGTGTGGTTTCACCGCCAGGTCGACTTCGCCGACTGGGTGCTCTATTCCACTGCCTCGCCTGTCGCCGCGGAGTCACGCGGGCTCGGCATGGGCCACTTCTTCAACAGGTCCGGCCAGGTGATCGCCACAGTGGTCCAGGAAGGCATCGTCAAACACTTTCCGGGTGTCGCGAAATAGGGGCTATCGGCCCGGTGACGGGGACTGGTTGCTGAACCGGTTTTCCACGGACTGACGGAAATCCGCCGTGCACTGGTCGACCTTGCTCTGGTCTTGACCGGCCTGCTGGACACAGTCGACGTAGTCCCCGCCCCCGACGGTCTTGAACACCCATACACCGAGCACCATGAGCGCCACGCTGACGGCGATCGCGACCACTCCGAGCACGATGCCGGCCAGAGCGACGCCACCGTTGTCGGCCTCTCCGCGCTTGACCCGCGATCTGGCGACGATACCCAGGATCACCGCGACCACGCCGAGTGCGATTCCACCGAAGATCGTGAACGACGAAATCACGGCGACGATGGCGGTGACGAGTGCTGCGATTCCCAAGCCGTTGCGCGGTGCGACGGGAGCGTTCGGGTAGGCGCCGTAGGGCATGGGCGGCGGGGGGTAGGCGCCCGGGTACAGACCCTGCGGCGGTACGCCGTACTGGCCGGCGGGACCGGGGACGCCGGGCGGATAGGCGTAGGGGTACTGCGGCGGGCCCGCGGGGGGAGCAGGGGTGGCAGGTGGGATCTCAGGAGTGCCGTAGGACTCGGGTTTGTCGGTCATTGGCTAGCCCTTCGCGTGTCTTCCGGTCGCTTTCCGTTTCGCGGATGGTGTTGGTCAGGGTACTGGTCGGTCGGTATGCGGAGAGCTCGAAACGATGAAGGCGCGGATCGGCGGACTGCGATGCAGCCACCGATCCGCGCCCTATCAGGTTGCAGATGGCGAGATCAGCGAGTGCCGAGAACCTCGTTGACGGTATTGCGCACCTCGTGGCCGGTGTGCCGAAGCTGCAGGCCGGAGATGATCTCGATGATGCCGATGATGATCAGCCAGATGGCGGTCACGAAGGTCAGCGTGACCAGGGAATCGAACGGGTAGGCCAGCATGACGACGCCGGCGAGGATCGTGACGAGCCCGAAGAAGATGCTCCAGCCGCGTCCGGGAGTCCCGTGCAGTTCGCTGATCGCCATCGCGACGGTCGCGACGCCGCGGAAGATGAATCCCACTCCGATCCAGATCGCCAGCAGCAGCAGGGCCGTGCTCTTGTCGCTGCCGAAGTGACGGTAGGCCAGCACGGCCAGGATCAACGATGCTGCGCCGCTGAGGAACAGCAGGAACCGGCTTCCGGCCGAGGCATGCAGGCTGAAGGCCATCGCCACCTGGGCGATGCCCGAGACCAGCAGGTAGGCGGCGAACAGGAAAGCCGCGACCACCAGGGTCTTGCCCGGCCACGCCCAGATCAGGGCGCCGAGCGCGATGGCAAGGACACCGGACAGAACGGTCGATTTCCAGAGGTTCTGAAAGAGGGAAGGTCGGTACTGCGTCGTGGAGGTTGTCATTGTGGCAGTCTTACACATCGGTAAGACAAATAGGCGCGTTGATCGTCAATTTGACCGGACTTTTGGCATGTGCCCTGATGGTCCGGTGCTGTGAGCGACGAAGAGAATGAGGGTAGCCGTGATTACAGCCCACCAGTATCGAGGACGTTTCTGGCGGACGTCGACCATCGTGGTCGCCGCGTGCGCGGTGGTCCTGTCGGGGTGCGCGACGAACAGCGAAACCGGCACCGGGACGGGCGCATCCGGCCCGAGCACGGCAGTGAACGCCAAGAAGGTCGACGACATCGCCGCGACCCTCCCCGAGGAGATCCGCTCATCGGGCAAGCTCGTCGTCGGGGTCAACCTTCCCTACGCGCCAAATGAGTTCAAGGATTCCGACGGCAAGATCGTCGGGTTCGACGTCGACCTGATGAACGCTGTCGCGGCCACTCTCGGCCTGACCCCGGATTACCGTGAGTCCGACTTCGCCAAGATCATTCCGTCCATCGAGGGCGAAACCTACAACGTTGGAATGTCGTCCTTCACCGACACCAAGGAGCGCGAGAAGCAGGTCGACTTCGTCACCTACTTCTCGGCGGGCACGCTGTGGGCGCAGCGCCCGGGCGAGGCGATCGACCCCACGAACGCCTGCGGCAAGAAGGTGGCGGTGCAGGCCACGACCGTTCAGGAGACCGACGAACTCCCGGCCAAGAGCAAGGCCTGCGTGAACGCCGGCAAGCCGGAGATCGAGATCGTGAAGTTCGACGGCCAGGACGCCGTCACCAATGCCGTCGTTCTCGGCCAGGTCGACGCGATGTCCGCGGATTCGCCGGTCACCTCCTATGCCATCAAGCAGAGCAACGGCAAACTCGAGGGCGCCGGCGAGATCTTCGATTCGGCCCCCTACGGGTGGCCGGTGAAAAAGGGCTCGCCGCTGGCGAAGTCGCTGATGAAGGCTGTCGAGCACCTGATCAAGACCGGCGATTACAAGACCATCGCCACCAATTGGGGCGTCCAGGCCGGCATGATCGACAAGCCGGTTATCAACGGAGCCAAGAGCTGACCGCACGGCCGACCGGATGACGACCGAGCAGACCGGAGTGCCCGCGGTGCCCGGAATGCAGCCGGCCGCCATCGACGCAGTCCCGTTGCGGCATCCGTGGCGGTGGGTGGGTGCCGCAGCGATCGTCGCTCTCGTCGGGCTGTTTCTCTACGGCGCGGCCACCAACCCCGCCTATGGCTGGGCCACTTACCGTAAGTACCTTTTCGACCACCGGGTTTCGGAAGCGGCGTGGAACACGCTGCAGCTGACCTTCTGGTCGATGGCACTGGGACTGGCGCTCGGGGTCGCGCTGGCGGTGATGCGCCTGTCGCCCAACCCGGTCCTGAAATATGTCTCGTGGGTGTACCTGTGGATCTTCCGAGGCACTCCGGTTTATGTTCAGCTCGTGTTCTGGGGACTCTTCCCGACGCTCTACCAGAAGATTCAACTCGGTATTCCGTTCGGGCCCAGCTTCTTTCACCTTGATCTGCGCAACCTGTCGATCAGCTTCATCCTGGCGATCGTCGGCCTGGGCCTCAACGAGGCCGCCTACATGGCTGAGATCATCCGTGCCGGAATCGCGTCGGTACCCGAAGGGCAGACCGAGGCCTCGACCGCACTGGGCATGTCGTGGTGGATGACCATGCGGCGCATCGTTCTTCCGCAAGCGATGCGGGTCATCATTCCACCGACCGGTAACGAACTGATCAGCATGCTCAAGACCACGTCGCTGGTGACCGCGGTTCCCTACACGCTCGAGCTGTACACCCGTACCCGCGACATCTCGGCGGTGATTTTCCAGCCCATCCCGTTGCTGCTGGTTGCCGCAACGTGGTACCTGGCGATCACCAGTGTGCTGATGGTCGGGCAGTACTTCCTCGAAAAGCATTTCTCCCGAGGCATTTCCCGCAAGCTCACCGCCAAGCAACTCGAGGTGTTGGCCCAGGCGCAGATCGGCGCGAAGGAGGGTCACGTATGACCGGGAGCGCTGTCCCCGCGGGGAGTGCGGAAAGGCCGATGGTCGAGGCCCAGCAGGTCTGTAAGGACTTCGGTGCGTTATCGGTCCTCAAGGGTGTGACCCTCTCGGTCGGCAGGGGCCAGGTGCTGGTGCTGGTAGGGCCGTCCGGTTCCGGCAAGTCCACGTTCCTGCGCTGCATCAACCACCTCGAGAACGTCTCGGCCGGAAGACTTTATGTCGATGGGCAGTTGGTCGGCTATCGGGAGAGCCACGGCAAGCTCTATGAAATGCCGCAGCGCGACGCGGCCAAACAGCGCCGCGACATCGGCATGGTGTTTCAGCACTTCAACTTGTTCCCGCACCGTACCGCGCTGGAGAACATCGTCGAGGCACCCGTGAACGTCAAGGGCGTGAAGAAGGCCCAGGCGGTGCAGCGAGCACGCGACCTGCTGACCGAGGTCGGGTTGTCGGACAAAGCCGACGCCTACCCGGCGCAGTTGTCGGGCGGCCAGCAACAACGGGTCGCGATTGCGCGCGCCCTTGCGATGGACCCGAAGCTGATGCTCTTCGACGAACCCACCTCGGCGCTCGATCCCGAACTGGTGGGCGAGGTTCTGGCGGTCATGAAGAAGTTGGCCGCCGCCGGGATGACGATGGTCGTGGTGACCCATGAGATGGGATTCGCCCGCGAGGTCGCTGACCAGTTGGTCTTCATGGATGCCGGGGTGATCGTCGAGAGCGGGCCACCCCGGGAGGTGCTCGCCAACCCGCAGCACGACCGCACCAAGGCGTTCCTATCGAAGGTGATGTGAGCGGTCAGCCCATAACGCTTTCCAGTTGATCGGGCGCCACTTCCACAGGCTGCTTGTGCCCGACGAGGTACCACGTGTGCATCGGGCCCTTCCCCTTGATCTGAATCGTTCCGCGTTCCTCGAGCACGAAAGCGTGCTGGAGGCGTTCAAAAATGTTCTGCGGAACTTGAATTCGGCCTTCGGGGTCGGTGGACTCCATCCTGGACGCAACGTTGACGGCGTCGCCCCAGACGTCGTAGAAGAACCGCCGGGCGCCGACGACGCCGGCGACCACCGGTCCCGCCGCCATGCCCATGCGCAGCGGCACCGGATCGCCGCGGGGATCGCGCAGGTCCGCAACTGCCCGGGACATGTCCAGAGCGAGCGCAGCGAGCGCCTCGACGTGGTCGGGGCGGGGGACCGGCACGCCACTGACCACCATGTAGGCGTCGCCGGTGGTCTTGATCTTCTCCAGACCGTGCCTGTCGACGAGCCTGTCGAAGGTGGTGTAGAGCCGGTCGAGGAACCGGACCAGCTCCGTCGGTGAAATCTCGCTGGCGCGCCGGGTGAATCCGGCGATGTCGGCGAACAGGATCGAGGCATCGTCGAAGCGGTCGGCGATCACGCCGTGGGCCGGGTCCTTCAGTTGTTCGGCCACGGTGGCCGGCAGGATGTTCGTCAACAGCGCTTCGGAGCGGTTGTATTCGACTTCCATCGCGGCTTCGGCGCGGGCCGCTTCCCTCATGGCGTACCACACAGTCACAAAGATCAACGCGCACGCCGAGATCATCGAGATCACGAAGCCGGTGTTGACCAACCAGCGTGGCTGGATACGGGTGTCCCCGGGAACCATGAACTGCAACGTGATCGCCAGCCCCGTGCCCAGCGCCACCACGGTCGCCGCCAACAGCGTGTGTTCCACACCGAGGATCAGCACCGCCAGCGACGCCGACACCAGATAGAAGAACTGCATGCCGGCGTCGGTGCCGATTTGCCAGCACACGAACGTCAGGGTCACGTAGGCGAAAATGATGAAGGCGAGTGATGCCACCAACTCGCCGAACCGGTGCAGCAGCGGGATGAGCATGAAGACGATCGAGTTGGCGATGTTGAGCAGCCCGAGGTTGAACACCCCCGGTGAGAGCGTGGTCTCCACGACGCCGAAAACAAATGTGACAGCCGCGGTGATCCATGCGGCGAGGTTGAGCACCTGCATCCGGCGCTGGACGATCTGTGCCCAATGGTCATTCCTGGCCGATGGACGGCGCTGGAACCGCTCGCAATCCGACCGGCGAAACCGTTCCGGCAGCAGCCGTCGAGCGTCTTTCCGCTCGGCATCCATCGTTGCAGCGTAACGTGCCCGGAGGTTTCTTTTTTTGTTGTCCTGGCGAGTCGGAGGAGACAGCCGTGGCAGACGACCACGACGGTGAGAGCGTGCTGGACAAGGTCGACCATCTGGTCGACGAGATGGTCGGGACCGACGTCCTGGGAACTGAGATCATGCCCGACGGGCCCGAGGACCCTTGGGAACGCCGGCAGCGCATCCTGGATTCGTGGACGGCGATCATCCTTGCGTTGGCGGCGGTGGCGACCACATGGGCGTCGTTTCAGGCGAGCCAGTGGTCGAACGCACAGTCCGATGCCCAGTCCGCCTCGGCGATTCAGCGCAGCGATGCCAACCGGGCGGCGTCGGAGGCCACCAGTCAGTCGGTGGTCGACTCGCAGATGTGGATCTCCTGGGTAGAGGCGGTCGCCTCGGGGCAGAAGGACCGGGCCGGCTTCCTGCGGGACCGCTTTTCCTCAGCGCTTGACCGTGCCCAGAAGGAGTGGCTGGGCACGGTTCCGGTGGATGATGATGGCAACCCCGCCAGGGTGCCCGACGGCACACCGTTGAACCTGACCAGTTACGTCGTTCCCGCTCAACTGCAGGCCGACATCCTGTCGAACAAAGCCGAGGAGAGCCTCGCCGATGCCGATGAGGCCAGCAACACCAGCACCAGGTACGTGATGCTGGCGGTGTTGTTCGCTCTGGTGCTGTTTTTCGCCAGTGTGGCAACCAAGTTCACCGCGCCCAAGATTCAGGTGGTGCTTATCTTGACGTCATTGCTTCTTCTGGCCACCACTTGCGTACGGATGTTCCTGCTGCCGCAGATGCTCTGAGGGGCGCGGCTTTTGGAGTAGGCGGTGCCTGGTCAGGACTTCGCGGTGTCCCCGGCCGTTTCGGATGCGGCCGCGTCTTCGACTGCGGTCTTCCGCATTTCACGCATGAGGTGGGCGTAGACGATGATCACGCCGATCCCGAGGGCGATTTCGCACCAGAAGAAGGCGAAGAAATCGACGAGAACACGCAATGGCGGAACGCCCGGGGCGAAACTGCGGATCGCCGGGAATGCGAAGAGCAGCAAGAGAATCAGCGGAATCATGAACCGCACGCTCTCGGACGCTCCACCGCGCAGCAACCAGGAGATCGTCATCATGGCCAGAGTCGTGAGCGTCAACGGCCACATCAACGACATTCGCGGTGACACGAATGCCGTCTCGCAACTGCGGATCCCCTGCCACCAGCGACGAATGCCGCACCTCCAGGAACGAGGTCAGCATGAAGGCGATGAAGGTGATCGCGATGATCATCGGGAGCGCGACGACAAGCCACTTCCACTTCCGCCGCCGAGACACGGGCGCGGCGGTATCGGCCGGTTCGGCTGGGACGCTTTACGTGGTCACCGATCGCCGTGGGGCGGGCACTTGTGAATCCCGTTATCCCGACCAAGGTTGAGATCGTGCACGTCGGCGCTGTGCGCGCTGACCAGCTGGTGGAAGGGGAGTGGATTCTTCTCGACGGCGTGGTGGGACAGGTCGTGCAAGTTGATTTCCATGACGCGTCCCGCGCGGAATTGAAAGTGCGTGTCGTCAACGACCGTGGCCAGATTTGCAACCGGAAACGGCTCGTGGAGAGGACCACCGAGTTCGAAAGTCTCGCCGTGGAGCTGGTATGAGCAGGCGCAGTAACGGTTGGCGACAGGCCACTGGAGAGTAGTCCGGCTCCGGCGGGCGGGTCAGCCAACGCCTCCCGGTTCTACCTCTGCTCTCGGCGAGATCTCGGCGACGTCGTCGTGCACGGCGACAGCGAGCCCGAGCAGCCCGAAGGCCCGGGCCGCAGTGAAGGGGTGGTCGGCGGTGTCGGCGGAGATCCCGACGAGACGGGCGGTCATGGTGCGGTCAGGCCTCGGACAGCGCGCGGTACAGCGTCGAACGGCCAACCTTCAGCGTCTCCGCGACATCACCGACGCGGTGACCGGCGGCGACCAGCGTCCGCGCCTGGGCCAGCTGATCGGCGGTCACCACCTCGCGGCGGCCGACTTTCACGCCTTCGGCCCGGTCCCGCAGCTTGGCGTGGGTGCCGGCACTGACTCTGACGCTAAGGACGACGCCCGGCCAGTTGGGCATCGAGGACGCCCGGCCAGTTGGGCATCGAGACGGTGCCGGGTTCGGGGTCCGGAGGCTCGATACCGGACAGCTCCGACCGGGGCGGTCCCGGTCTCCCTCTCGGCGCGTTCCACGGCGGCGACCTCCGCGGGGATCCGGGACAGGCGGTCCCGGAGCTCCTGGCCGAACTCCGCCGGACCCGCTTGGTAGTGCCCAGCGTCTTGGTAGTGCCCAGCCTCCACCGCACGCGACAACCGCGTGTACCGGTCGGCGCCGTCGTCGACGTCGGCCGCGCACGCAGCGCAGCGGTTCGGTGCCGGGCCGGCCGGGTTGTCGCACCGGCCGCCGTTCCCGGCGTGCGGCTCGGGACAGTCGCAGGTGTGGATGATTTGCAAAGTTCGCGGCTGATCCGGGAAGCGCATCTCGGCCTGAGGCAAGTCGGAGATCCTCGGACCGCAGCGACGGGTTCTCACACCGGCCGTCGGCGGTGGGGTGGCCGGGATGGGAGCAGTCGCAGCGCGGGGATGGGTCAGGGTCGGCCATGCGTCGATTCTGCGGGGCGGCGGCGACAGTTTTTGGCCCCAGCGCAGGTGGCGGGCCATCCGGAAAACACCCTCGACCCGCCGAAATTCGGAGGGTGGTGAAACAAAATTTTGTATTTCTGTTGCATTTCCGGCCGCAACCCCGACCATGGGACTCAATTTATGCCGTCTGAGCTGCGAAAACGCTCGATCGAACTGAGTGCCCTCGGTGAGATTCGAACTCACACTGCACGGGTTTTGAATCCGTTTCCTCTGCCAGTTGGGATACGAGGGCGGCAGGTAGTCGCGCGGTGCCCGAAGACGAACGCGGTGCTTAAGGATAAATGATCGTCGGCGGGTGCCGACGCGGGTGCCCCACCGGAAGAGATGCGGTGCCCGCACGTGCCGGAGTGGGCCGCTGGCGTCACAATGACCCCATGAGTACCGGCGAGACGCTTCCCCCCGAATCCACCAGGTCGCCCAGGCGCGTCCTGATCGCCGAGGATGAGGCCCTGATCCGGCTGGACCTCGCGGAGATGCTCCGCGAAGAGGGCTATGACGTGGTTGGGGAGGCCGGTGACGGTCAGGAAGCCGTCGAGTTGGCCGAAAGCCTGCGGCCCGACCTGGTGATTATGGACGTCAAGATGCCCCGCCGCGACGGCATTGATGCGGCGGCCGAGATCGCCGCGAAGCGCATCGCGCCCGTCGTCGTGCTCACCGCCTTCAGCCAGCGAGACCTCGTCGAGAAGGCGCGCGACGCCGGGGCGATGGCCTACCTGGTCAAGCCGTTCTCGATCAGTGACCTGATCCCGGCGATCGAACTGGCTGCGAGCCGGTTCGCCGAGATCACCGGGCTGGAGCGCGAGGTCGCTGACCTGAGCGAACGGTTGGAAGCGCGGAAGCTCATCGAGCGCGCGAAGGGACTGCTGCAGGCCAAGCACGCGATGACCGAGCCCGAGGCGTTCAAGTGGATGCAGCGTGCCGCCATGGACCAGCGCACATCCATGAAGAAGGTGGCCGAGGTGGTCCTCGAGACGTTGGAGACTCCCAGTCAGCCGGGATCCGGCGGCGCTGAACCACGCTGACAGCGGGCGTTCGGGCTATGATCACGGGCATCCCGGCCCGGCCCCGGCTATCTTCTACTCGAAGCTTCCACCCGAAGCTTCCGCCCAAAGTCGTCGACGCCCCGTGTTGATGCCGGTCCTACGAACTACCCACCTGGAGGTAAACGTGCGCGCTCGTGCGACACGACATGCAATCGCCGTGAGCTCGGCGGCCCTGACCATGCTCGGTATCGCAGGCTGCAGCCAGCCGGCGCCAACCAGCGAGACGAGCAATAGCGCATCGTCGGCCAGCACGACAGCCGCTCCTGCCGAACTCAAGATCGTCGAACAGGTGCAGATCGACCAGAACGGCGCCGAGGTCAAGCCAGAGGCCGGAGTCCTCGCCGCCGACCCTGCCGGCGACGGCAAGGCCACGTGCGCCCCGGTGGCCCTTGCGATGGCCGGCGCTCTCAATGGGCCCGATGCCGCGCTGGGCATCAACATCAAGAACGGCGTCCAGATGGCGCTGGACAAGCACAACGCCGCCAATCCCGGCTGCCAGATCGACCTGAAGACCTTCGACACCGAAGGTGATCCGCAGAAGGCCACTGCGATTGCGCCGCAGATCGTCGACGATGCGACGATCGTCGGCCTCGTGGGTCCCGCATTTTCCGGTGAGACCAAGGCCACCGGCGGAGTGTTCGACCAGGCCGGCCTACTGTCCGCGACCGCCTCGGCGACCAACGTGACGCTGTCCGAACAGGGTTGGAAGACGTTCTTCCGTGGGCTGGCCAACGATGGCGTTCAGGGTCCGTCGGTCGCCAACTACATGAAGACCACCCTCGGGGACAAGAAGGTCTGCGTCGTCGACGACAGCACCGACTACGGCAGCGGCCTGGCCAAGGCCGTGCGCGACACCCTCGGCCCGGTCGCCGACGCCGCCTGCAACATCTCGGTCAAGAAGGGCGACAAGGACTTCTCCGCCGCAGTGACCCAGGTCAAGGGCGCCGGGCCGGACTCGGTGTTCTACGCGGGTTACTACGCGGAGGCCGCTCCGTTCGTCCAGCAGTTGCGCGACGCCGGCTTCACCGGGAAGTTCGCCAGCGCCGACGGCACCAAGGACCCTGAATTCGTCAAGCAGGCCGGTCAGGCTGCCAAGGATGCCGTGCTGGCCTGCCCGTGTGGCCCGGCCTCGAAGGCTTTCTCCGACGAGTACACCAAGAAGTTCAGCCAGGCCCCCGGCACCTACAGCACCGAGGGCTACGACCTGGGCACCATCCTGGCCAAGGGCATCGACTCCGGTGCCGTCACCCGGGAAGCCCTGCTGGACTACGTCCACAAGTACGACGGCCAGGGTGTGGCCCGCAAGTACCAGTGGACCGACACCGGTGAGCTCACCACCACGCTGATCTGGATCTACAAGGTCCAGTAGTCGCATCGGGCGGACGCGTCCGGACGCCTGAATTCGGGCCAGCCGGACGCGTTCTCGTCAGCGATACACACAAGGAGTCCGTCCCGGGATGATCCACGACTGTCTCAGCCAGTGCGTCTACCTCGCCGGTGATATCGGTTTCAACATCGAGAACCTGCGAAAAGGCTTCTGGCAGTTGACCGTCGACGGCCTGGCCTGGGGAGCGATTTACGCGCTTGTCGCCGTCGGCTACACCCTGGTTTTCGGTGTGCTGAGGCTGATCAACTTCGCGCACTCAGAGATCTTCATGCTCGGAATGTTCGGTGCTTACTTCTGTCTCGACATCATCCTGGGCTTCACCCCCAGCGGCAACGCCTACAACCGGGGGGTGCCGCTGACGGTGCTGTACCTGGGCTTGGCGATGCTGTTCGCGATGCTGGTATCAGGTTTGGCGGCAGTCGGATTGGAGGCGGTTGCCTACCGGCCGCTGCGCCGACGCAACGCCCGTTCGCTGACGTTTCTGATCACCGCAATCGGCATGTCGTTCGTGCTTCAGGAGTTCGTGCATTTCGTGCTGCCTAAGATCCTCAAAGGCTACGGCGGCAGCAACGCCCAGCAGCCGATCATCCTGGTGCAGCCCAAGACCCAGTTCCACGTCTTCGGAGCCTCGGTCACGAACATCACTCTGGTGATAATCATTTCCGCTCTGGTTCTGGCCAGGCTGACCTACCTTTTCGTCCATCACACGAAGTTCGGTCGCGGCATCCGGGCCGTCGCGCAGGATCCTACGACCGCGACGCTGATGGGGGTTTCGCGTGAGCGCATCATCATGACGACGTTTTTGATCGGCGGCGCCCTCGCCGGCGCCGCTGCACTGCTGTACACCCTGCGGGTGCCGCAGGGCATCATCTATTCCGGCGGTTTCCTGCTGGGAATCAAGGCCTTCTCCGCGGCCGTACTGGGAGGGATCGGTAACTTGCGGGGCGCCCTTCTGGGCGGTCTACTGCTGGGCATCATGGAGAACTACGGTCAGGCTGTCTTCGGAACCCAGTGGCGCGACGTCGTCGCGTTCGTTCTTCTGGTGCTCGTGTTGCTGGTCCGACCCACCGGGATTCTCGGTGAGAGCCTCGCGAAGGCACGCGCATGACGCACCGCGCGACGAGCACCGTGTTGGCCCCCGGTGACCGCCTCCGCGGGTGGTGGTCAGAGTTGACGCGGGTCCAGAAGTGGGGCTTCGGTGTCCTCGGTTTCGGTGCCCTGGCGCTTCTCCCGATCTACACACCGTCGTTTCTGAAGACACCGGGTATCAGCTTCGGCGGCACCATGGCCCAATTCGCGATGGTGGCCATCATCGCCATCGGCCTCAACGTCGTGGTCGGCCAGGCGGGTCTGCTCGACCTCGGTTACGTCGGCTTCTATGCCGTCGGCGCCTATACCGTCGCGCTTCTCACCAGCCCCGACAGCCCATGGAACAGGGTGAGTCCCAACGGTTTTCTGAACGAGAACTGGGCATGGCTGTCCTGTGTGCCGATCGCCATGATGGTTACTGCGCTGGCAGGTCTGATTCTGGGTATCCCCACGCTGCGGTTGCGCGGTGACTACCTGGCCATCGTCACTCTCGGCTTCGGCGAGATCATCCGCTTGCTCGCCGACAACCTTTCAAGCGTCACCAATGGCCCCCGCGGCCTCAACGAAGTCGCCTACCCGCACATCGGGGCCACCTCCACGTTGCCCGACGGGATGTTCTCCAGCGGCAATTCCCACGGGCAGGCGAACTACGGCACCTGGTGGTTCTGGCTCGGGCTCATCCTCATGGTGGCGATCCTGATGCTGGTCGGGAACCTCGAACGCAGTCGGGTAGGTAGGGCCTGGGTCGCCATCCGCGAGGACGAGGACGCCGCGGAGGTCATGGGCGTCAACACCTTCCGCTTCAAACTGTGGGCATTCGTGATCGGCGCAGCGATAGGCGGACTTTCCGGAGCGCTCTACGCCGGGCAGGTGCAGTACGTCGCGCCGCCGACGTTCAACATCATCAACTCGATGCTGTTCCTCTCTGCGGTGGTGCTCGGCGGGCAGGGCAACAAACTGGGCGTGATCTTCGGGGCGTTCGTCATCGTCTACCTGCCGAACCGACTGCTCGGCGTGCACGTCGCCGGGATCAACCTCGGGGACTTGAAATACCTGTTCTTCGGTCTGGCGCTGGTGGTCCTGATGATCTTCCGGCCGCAGGGTCTGTTCCCGGTGCGACAGCAGCTGCTCACCTACGGCAAGTCGGCACGCAAACTGCTCTCCCGCGCGGACGACAGCAAGGCGGCGGCGTGATGGAGCCGGTGCTCGATGAGGAGATGGCCGCGCTGCACCGTGATGTCGGAGTGGCAGCTGGGGAAAATCTGTTGGAGGCAAAGGATCTCACCGTCAAGTTCGGCGGGCTCACGGCCCTCGACGAGGTGAGCTTCGAGATCCGGAGGGGTGAGATCCTCGGCTTGATCGGCCCGAACGGTGCCGGCAAGACCACCTGCTTCAACGCGATCACCGGTGTCTACCGCCCCACCTCGGGATCGGTGACCTTCGATGGGTCGGCCCTGGGCCGGATGAAGCGGCACCAGATCACGCGCCTGGGTATCGCACGGACCTTCCAGAACATCCGGCTGTGGGGCGAGATGACCGCGCTGGAGAACGTCGTGGTCGGTACCGATGCCCGGCACAAGACCTCGGTACCCGGGGCGCTGTTCCGAGGTCCGCGCCACCGTCGCGAGGAACTCGACGCCATCGAACGTGCGGCCGCGCTGCTGGAGTTCGTCGGAATCGCCGACCGGGGCGAGGAGAAGGCCAAAAACCTGCCCTACGGCGACCAGCGCCGGCTGGAGATCGCCCGTGCGCTGGCCACCGAACCCAAGCTGCTCTGCCTGGACGAACCTGCGGCCGGTTTCAATCCGAGCGAGAAGGCTGCGCTCATAGACCTCATCCGCGCCATCCGCGACGACGGCTACACCGTGCTACTGATCGAACACGACATGCGCCTGGTGATGGGGGTGACCGACCGGATCGTCGTGCTGGAGTTCGGCCGCAAGATCGCCGACGGTCTGCCCGCCGATATCCGTGACGACCCCGCAGTGATCGCCGCCTATCTGGGGGTTCCCGATGACCAACTCTGAGGCTGCGGCGATGAGCGACTCGCGCGCAGGGCAGACGGCACTGCTCGAAGTCCGCGATGTCAAAGTCAGCTACGGCAGAATCGAAGCGCTGCATGGTGTCTCGCTGGTGGTCAACCACGGCGAGTTGGTGACGCTCCTGGGATCCAACGGCGCCGGAAAGACCACGCTGATGCGGGCGATATCCGGGTTGCGGCCGCTGTCGGCGGGTTCGGTGTGGTTCGACGGCCGGGATATCAGCAAGGTCAAGGCCCATCAGCGGGCCATCGAGGGCCTGGTCCAGGCGCCTGAGGGGCGTGGCGTGTTCCCGGGGATGACCGTGACGGAGAACCTCGAAATGGGTTGCTACGGGAGGAAGTTCGAGTCCAAGGCGGCTCACGACGAACGCCTTGACTGGGTTTTTGGGACCTTCCCGCGGCTTGCGGAACGCCGCAAGCAGATGGGTGGGACGCTCTCCGGCGGAGAACAGCAGATGCTTGCCATTGGGCGGGCACTCATGGCCCGGCCGCGCGTGCTACTGCTCGACGAGCCGTCGATGGGTCTGGCGCCCATGATGATTTCGCAGATCTTCAAAATCATCGCCGAGATCAATGCATTGGGTACGACGGTGCTGCTGGTGGAACAGAACGCCCAGCAAGCGCTGACCCGTTCCGATCGCGCGTACATCCTGGAGACCGGCTACGTGACACGCGAAGGCTCGGCGCGGGAATTGTTGGCCGACGACAGTATTCGTGCGGCGTATCTCGGGGTCGCTTAGCCTAGTCGTCGATCTGGAAGCGCTTCACCTTGGACGTCGCGCCCGAGACGAGGTGGACACGGCTCGGCGGCAGACCGAGGTGTTCGGCGAGCACCTTGGTCACGGCTGCGGTGGCCTTGCCCTCAATTGCCCGCTCGCGCACATAGATCGTCAGGGAGCCGTTATCGTCGGCCTCCACCAGCGGTCCCTTCTTGCTACCCGGTTTGACCGTCACCACGACGTCGAACGTCGAGTCGTTGTCGCGTTTTCCGCTAGATCGCGCCATCAAGTCGACGTTCGGCGCACGACGGTCTGGCTCACCTGTCAGCGCGCCACAATCACCGACGAGCCGTGACCGAACAAGCCCTGGTTTGCGGTGACGCCGACGGTGGCGCCCTCGACCTGTCGCCCGTCGGCCTGCCCGCGCAACTGCCAGGTCAGTTCACACACCTGCGCAATCGCCTGAGCCGGGATCGCCTCGCCGAAACAGGCCAGGCCGCCGGACGGATTGACCGGAATGCGTCCACCGACCGCGGTGGCGCCCGACCGCAGCAACTGCTCGGCCTCGCCCTTGGCACACAGGCCCAGGTGCTCGTACCAGTCGAGTTCCAGCGCGGTGGACAAGTCGTAGACCTCCGCCAGGCTCAGGTCCTCCGGTCCGATGCCGGCTTCGGCGTAGGCGACATCGAGGATGTGGTCCTTGAACGCCCGATCGGGGGCAGGCACGACGGCGGTGGAATCGGTGGCGATGTCGGGCAGCTCGGGCAGGTGCTGCGGGTAGACCGGCGTCGCGCAGGACACCGCCCGCACCGACGGCACCCCGGCCGTCGACCCCAGGTGTTTCTCGGTGAAGGCCCTGCTCGCCACGACCAACGCGGCCCCGCCATCGGAGGTGGCGCAGATGTCCAGAAGGCGCAGTGGGTCGGACACCACCGGGCTGGCCAGGACGTCGGCGATCGAGCTTTCCTTGCGGTAGCGGGCATTCGGGTTGTTCAGTCCATGGCGGGAGTTCTTGACCTTCACCGCCGCGAAGTCCTCCAACGTCGCGCCGTACAGGTCCATCCGGCGGCGGGCCAGCAGCGCGAAGTAGACGGTGTTGGTGGCGCCGATCAGGTGGAACCGCTGCCAGTCCGGGTCGGTGCGGCGCTCCCCGCCGACCGGGGCGAAGAACCCCTTCGGGGTGGTGTCGGCGCCCACCACCAGTGCCACGTCGCACAGCCCGGCCAGGATCTGCGCCCGGGCGGACTGCAGGGCCTGGGACCCCGACGCGCACGCGGCGTAACTCGACGACACAGGAATGCCGGTCCAGCCCAGTTTCTGGGCGAACGTTGCACCGGCGACGAAGCCCGGATAGCCATTGCGGATGGTGTCCGCGCCGGCGACCAGCTGGATCTGTGCCCAATCCAGGCCGGCGTCGCGCAGCGCGGCTCGGGCAGCGACGACGCCGTAGTCGGTGAAGTCGCGGCCCCATTTGCCCCACGGGTGCATGCCTGCGCCGAGGATGTAGATGGGATCCGGCGGGTAGGAGCGGAGCGACCCGGGGAGCGGATCCGGCGGGTAGGAGCGGAGCGACCCGGGGAGCGGATCCGGCGGGTAGGAGCGGAGCGACCCGGGGAGCGGATCCGGCGGGTAACTCATTGCGCCACCCTCCAGGCGTAGACGGAGCGCTCGACGCCGTCGTCGTCCAGATACAACGGCATCGTGGTCAGTTCCATCTCCACACCGACTTTCAGATCAGCAGCCAGCGTGCCGTCGGCGACCTTGCCCAGCACAATGATCCCCTCGTCGGCCAACTGCACCGCGGCGATCGCGAACGGCTCGAACGGCTCCTGCTGCGGGTACGGGGGCGGTGGCTGGTAGCGGTTCTCGGTGTAGCTCCACAAGGTGCCGCGCCGGGAAAGCGCCACCGGCTCCAGTTCGTCGGCCTCGCAATTCGGGTTCGGGCAATTGCCGGCCCGCGGCGGGAAGACGTACGTCCCGCAGCCCGGGCACTTCGCGCCGGCCAGATGGGGGGCGCCGGAATCATCGAAGGCCCACCAACCGTCGATGGCGGGGGAGTCTGGCACTCGCGAGTCCGACACAAAGGCAGCGTAGCCCGTGCATAGAGTATGGGCGTGAGCGAGAAGCCGACATTGATGTTGCTGGACGGCAATTCGCTGGCCTTCCGGGCGTTCTACGCGCTGCCCGCCGAGAACTTCAAGACCAAGAACGGTCTGACCACCAACGCGGTCTACGGATTCACCGCGATGCTGATCAACCTGCTGCGCGACGAGGCACCCACCCACATCGCCGCCGCCTTCGACGTCTCCCGGCAGACCTTTCGCGCCGAGCGTTACCCGGAGTACAAGGCCACCCGCAGCGCCACCCCGGATGAGTTCAGGGGCCAGATCGACATCACCAAAGAGGTGCTCAACGCCATGGGCATCACTGTGTTGGCAGAGTCGGGTTACGAGGCCGACGACATCATCGCCACCCTCGCCACGCAGGCCGATGAGGCGGGTTACCGCGTCCTGGTGGTCACCGGCGATCGCGATTCGCTGCAACTGGTGAATCCGAACATCACCGTGCTCTACCCGATCAAGGGCGTCAGCGCGCTGACCCGGTTCACCCCCGAGGCGGTCGTCGAGAAGTACGGACTGACCCCCGAGCAGTACCCCGACTTCGCGGCTCTGCGCGGCGATCCCAGCGACAACCTGCCCGGCATTCCGGGCGTGGGGGAGAAGACCGCTGCCAAGTGGATCGTCGAATACGGCTCGCTGCAGGATCTGGTGGACAACGCCGACACCGTGCGCGGCAAGGTCGGAGATTCGTTGCGCACCAACCTCTCCAGCGTGGTGCTCAACCGGGAACTCACCCACTTGGTGCGCGACGTGCCGTTGGCCCAGACCCCCGACACCTTGCGACTGCTGCCCTGGGATCGTGACCAGATTCACCGGTTGTTCGACGATCTCGAGTTCCGGGTGCTGCGTGACCGGTTGTTCGACACCCTTGCCGCCGTCGAACCCGAGGTCGACGAAGGTTTCGACGTGCGGGGCGGGGCGCTCGAACCCGGAACCGTTGCTGCCTGGCTGGCCGCCCACGGAACCGACGGACGCCGGGCCGGAATCGCGGTGGCCGGCACCCACGCCACCTATGACGGCGACGCCACCGCACTGGGAATCGCCACCGCCGACGGCGAGGGTGCCTACCTCGACACGGCCGCGCTCACCCCCGACGACGAGGCTGCACTGGCAGCCTGGCTCGGTGATCCGTCGGCCCCGAAAGCGTTGCATGAGGCCAAGATCGCGATGCACGATCTCGCCGGGCGGGGCTGGCCGCTGGCCGGGGTGACCTCCGACACCGCACTGGCGGCCTACCTGGTGCGGCCCGGTCAGCGCAGCTTCGCACTCGATGATCTGTCGCTGCGGTACCTTCGTCGCGAACTGCGCGCGGAAACCCAAGAGCAACAACAACTGTCGCTGCTCGACGACACCGACGGGGTCGACGACCAGGCGGTGCAGACGCTGATTCTGCGGGCCCGCGCCGTCGCCGACCTGGCCACCGCGCTGGACGAGGAACTGGCCAGGATCGAGTCGTCGTCGCTGCTCGGTGAGATGGAACTGCCCGTGCAGACCGCGCTCGCCGAAATGGAAGCGGTGGGTATCGCCATCGACCAGGACGCCCTCGGCATCCTCCAGCACGAATTCGGTGACCAGATCCGCGACGCCGCCGAAGCCGCTTACGCGGTGATCGGCAAGCAGATCAACCTCGGATCGCCCAAGCAGCTTCAGGTGGTGCTGTTCGACGAACTGGGCATGCCCAAGACCAAGAAGACCAAGACCGGCTACACCACCGATGCCGATGCCCTGCAATCCCTGTTCGACAAGACCGGCCACCCGTTCCTGGAACACATGTTGGCTCACCGCGATGCCACCCGGCTCAAGGTCACCGTCGACGGTCTGCTGAAGTCGGTGGCCGCCGACGGACGCATCCACACGACCTTCAACCAGACGATCGCGGCCACGGGCCGGTTGTCCTCCACCGAGCCGAACCTGCAAAACATCCCGATCCGCACCGAGGCGGGCCGGCGCATCCGCGACGCGTTCGTCGTGGGAGACGGCTATTCGGAACTGATGACGGCCGACTACAGCCAGATCGAGATGCGCATCATGGCCCACCTCTCGAAGGACGAGGGACTCATCGAAGCGTTCAACACGGGGGAGGACCTGCACACCTTCGTCGGGTCCCGGGCCTTCGGCGTGCCGATCGACGAGGTCACGCCGGAACTGCGCCGACGGGTTAAGGCGATGTCCTACGGCCTGGCCTATGGCCTGAGCGCTTACGGTTTGTCGCAGCAGCTCAAAATCTCCACCGAAGAGGCCAAAGAGCAGATGGATCAGTACTTCAGCCGGTTCGGGGGAATCCGGGACTACCTGCTCAATGTGGTCGACCAGGCCCGCAAGGACGGCTACACCTCCACCGTGCTCGGGCGCCGGCGCTACCTGCCCGAACTGGACAGCAGCAACCGGCAGCTTCGGGAGGCTGCGGAGCGGGCGGCGCTCAACGCGCCGATCCAGGGCAGCGCCGCCGACATCATCAAGGTGGCGATGGTCGGTGTGGACACCGCGTTGCGCGAGGCGGGCCTGACCTCCCGGATTCTGCTGCAGGTGCACGACGAACTGCTGCTCGAGATAGCGCCGGGCGAGCGGGACGTGGTCGAGAACCTGGTGCGCGAGCGGATGGGCGGTGCGTACCCGCTCGACGTGCCGCTGGAGGTATCAGTGGGCTACGGCCGCAGCTGGGATGCGGCAGCGCATTAGTGCCTGCCCGGCTCCCTGACCTCAGGGTGCGGTCACGCGACGGGAAACCGGAAGCGGTCGAGTTGCTGGAGTGCCGGTGCCGCGACCGCCCGCATGGCCAGCACCCGGTGCGCTTCCTCGTTCTGCAACGCGAACACCCGCGGATCGCCGAACCCGCGGTCGATGCGGTCGCGCACGTAGGCCAGTTCGACGACCTGCTGAACGAAGGCCTTGACCGCCGAGGCGGCGGGTCGGCCCCCGTAACGCTGAGCGGTCGCGACCGCCGTCTTTCTGGCCCGTATCGAACCCAGCCAGGCTGCCTCGTTGGGTGTCACCAGCCGATTGGCCACCATCCCGGGCAGTTTCGCGGCGATGATGTGGCGCTCCCGTCTGCGACTGGTGACGCCGAGGGTGATCGCCAGCGCGAGCATCGGCAGCATCCACAATGCGTAGACACCCAGATAAGCCTTCGCGCCCAGCAGGGCCGATCCGTTCCAGAGTCCGTGCATGATCACCGCGCCGATGTAGCCCAGCAGCACACAACCGACCTTGCCGAACGTGCTGCGCCGCTGCAGCGCGAAATACACCCCGATCGCGGTCATCGTGGTGAACAGCGGATGGGCGAAAGGGCCGAGTACCAACCGCAATGCGGCGATGACCAGCGAACTCGCCAGCGACTCCCCGTTGGCGATGTAGAAGATGTTCTCCATCCAGGCGAAACCCACTGCGGTGAACCCGGCATAGACCAGGCAGTCGGTCAGCGTGTTGAGCTCGTTGCGGCGTCGGCCGGTCATCATCAGCACCAGGAACAGACCCTTGGCTGCCTCCTCGGCCAGCGGCGCCCCGATCGCCATCGTGATGGGGTTGGCGCTCGGCTCGCCGTCGGGCAGGGGCGGCCGGCCCGCGGCCAGTGAGGCCTCCAGCAGGTGCTCCAGGATGACCGAGGCCACCACCGCGACCGAGGCCCCCCACAGGAAGGCCATCACCAGCAGGCGCGGCGGCTCCGGCTCCCAGCGGTCCAGCCAGAGGTAGCAGAGCAGCACCACCGCCATCGCGGTCGTGGCCAGCACGAACCCCAGAGCGGTGCCGCCGGGGTTGACGGCGGTCATCAGCGTCAGGATCAGGGCGGTCGCCGTGCCCAGGCCGATGATGACGGCCAGCGGTGCGCCGACTTTGCGGACGGGTGTCGGCATCGGGGGCACTGTGGCGTAGGGCATCACAGGAGAGTAGCGGGCACGCGCCCCGGGTTTGGCCAGCTTGATGCCGGTCGAGTAGGCTCAGGCGCGTACCCGTGTGTATAGGTACGGGAACACCCCAAAAAACTGTCCCTACGATTAACCCTGTCCGGAGCACCCCAACACATGCCTAGTCCCACCATCACCTCGCCGCAAGTAGCCATCAACGACATTGGCACTGCCGAGGACTTCCTCGCCGCTATCGACAAGACCATCAAGTACTTCAACGATGGCGACATCGTCGAGGGGACCTTCGTCAAGGTGGTCCGGGACGAGGTCCTGCTCGACATCGGCTACAAGACCGAGGGTGTCATTCCCTCGCGTGAGCTCTCCATCAAGCACGACGTCGACCCCAATGAGGTTGTGTCCGTCGGCGATGCGATCGAAGCATTGGTCCTCACCAAGGAGGACAAAGAAGGCCGCCTGATCCTCTCCAAGAAGCGCGCCCAGTACGAGCGCGCCTGGGGCACCATCGAGGAGCTCAAGGAGAAGGACGAGGCCGTCAAGGGCACCGTCATCGAGGTCGTCAAGGGCGGCCTGATCCTCGACATCGGGCTGCGCGGCTTCCTGCCCGCCTCCCTGGTCGAGATGCGCCGCGTTCGTGATCTGCAGCCGTACATCGGCAAGGAGATCGAGGCCAAGATCATCGAGCTGGACAAGAACCGCAACAACGTCGTTTTGTCCCGCCGCGCCTGGCTTGAGCAGACGCAGTCCGAGGTCCGCAGCGAGTTCCTCAACCAGCTGGTCAAGGGCGCCGTCCGCAAGGGCGTGGTGTCCTCGATCGTCAACTTCGGCGCCTTCGTCGACCTCGGTGGGGTCGACGGCCTCGTGCACGTTTCCGAGCTGTCCTGGAAGCACATCGACCACCCGTCCGAGGTCGTGCAGGTCGGCGACGAGGTCACTGTCGAGGTTCTCGACGTCGATATGGATCGCGAGCGGGTTTCGCTGTCGCTCAAGGCCACTCAGGAAGATCCGTGGCGCCACTTCGCCCGTACCCACGCCATCGGCCAGATCGTGCCCGGCAAGGTCACCAAGCTGGTTCCGTTCGGCGCGTTCGTCCGTGTCGAGGAGGGCATCGAGGGTCTGGTGCACATCTCCGAGCTGGCTGAGCGCCACGTGGAGGTACCCGACCAGGTTGTGGCCGTCGGCGACGACGCCATGGTCAAGGTCATCGACATCGACCTGGAGCGCCGTCGGATCTCGCTGAGCCTCAAGCAGGCCAACGAGGACTACACCGAGGAGTTCGACCCGTCGAAGTACGGCATGGCCGACAGCTACGACGACGCGGGCAACTACATCTTCCCCGAGGGCTTCGACGCCGAGACCAACGAGTGGCTCGAAGGCTTCGACAAGCAGCGCACCGAGTGGGAGGCCCGCTACGCCGAGGCCGAGCGCCGGCACAAGATGCACACCACGCAGATGGAGAAGTTCGCCGCTGCCGATGCCGCTGCGGCCGCGGAGCGCCCGTCGGGCACCACGTCGTCCAGCTCGCCGGGTGCGGAGGAGGCCGGCGGCTCGCTGGCCAGCGATGCCCAGTTGGCGGCGCTGCGCGAGAAGCTGGCCGGCAACGCCTAAGCTGCTCCACAACTGAGATTGGCACCACGCACCGGGCTGGCGAATAGCCCGGTGCGTGGTTTCGTTTAGGAGCCCGACTATGCTTCGTATCGGCCTGACCGGCGGGATCGGCGCCGGAAAGTCCACCGTGTCAAGGGCTTTCGCCGAGTGCGGTGGGGTGATCGTCGACGGTGACGTGATAGCCCGCGAGGTGGTGCAACCGGGAACCGAGGGCCTTGCGGCACTGGTCGACGAGTTCGGCCACGACATCCTGCTGCCCGATGGGGCGCTGGACCGTCCTGCCCTAGCGGCCAAGGCGTTCGCCGACGACCAGCAGCGGGCCAAACTCAACGCCATCGTCCACCCGCTCGTCGCACGGCGCAGGTCGGAGATCGTCGCGGCGGTGGCCGAGGACGAGGTCGTCGTCGAGGACATCCCCCTCCTGGTCGAATCCGGGATGGCACCGTTCTTTCCGCTGGTCGTGGTTGTCCACGCCGATGCCGAGGTGCGACTCGAGCGGCTGATCTCCGTGCGTGGCATGGACGAGGCCGATGCCCGGGCTCGTATCGCCGCGCAGGCTGCCGACGAGCAGCGACGCCGGGTGGCCGACGTCTGGCTGGACAACTCCGGCAGCGAGGGTCAACTTGTCGAGCGGGCCCGCGAACTCTGGTATCAGCGGATCCTGCCTTTCGCCCACAACGTCGCCACTGAGACACCCGCCCCCGACCCGAACCGGTTGGTGCCTGCCGACCCGACCTGGCCCCAGCAGGCCGACCGGATCCTGGTTCGGCTGCGCACCGCATGCGGTCACCGCGCGGTGCGGATCGACCACATCGGTTCCACGGCGATCGATGGCATGGACGCCCGCGACGTCATCGACGTGCAGATCACCGTGAACTCGTTGGATGCTGCCGACGAATTGGCTGCGGATCTTCTGCAGGCCGGCTACCCGAGGGTCGGCTCCGTGACTGCCGACCGGCGCTTCGACCGCGCTGGGTCGACGGGGGAAGAAGCGTTCTGGCACAAGCGTTTCCACGCTTCCGCCGATCCCGGTCGGCCCACCCACCTGCACATCAGGGTCAACGGGCAGCCCAACCAGCAGTTCGCTCTGCTGTTCGTGGATTGGCTCAACGCCAACCCGGGAGCACGTGCTGACTACCTCACTGCCAAACGCGACGGCCACGCCGTAGGGCAGTGGTTCGTCGACGCCTATCCACGCGCCTGGGCATGGGCCGAGTCGACCGGATGGCCGACCGCCCTCACCTGAGGGGGGCGTCGAGGTCCGCAGCAGGAACGTCGCTGGGAACGCCGGAAACCGGCGGGGTGCTGGTCGTCGGAGTTGCCGGGGCGGTGATCGGGGCCCCGGGGGCGTTGCTCAGTGGGGCCCCGCAGTTCATCGCCCCGTAGTCCGGATCATCGCGCGCCGGGACCACCCGCGGGCTGACGAACTGATCGGCCTGAACCATGATCTGGTCGTCCACCAGGATCTCGCAATGCAGATTCGCCGAGTAGGGCCATTGGATCGAGATCCGCATACCCGCCTCTTTGGGGTCGGACAGCACCGCCGTCGTTTCGAACGTCCGACCGGGCAGCATTGTGGGATCGGCGCTGTTGACCTGCGTGTCACTGATCCGGTACGTGATCACCGCGCCGCGCGCCAACCCGTCGACCCGGGCGCGGTAGGTCACGTTGTGCTGGCCGTCCTCGGGAGGTTCGTCGGCGCGGGCCGGCCCGGCCACCATGATCGACGCCGGCCCGGCCAGCAGTGCAGACGCCAGCGCCATAGTTGCGCCGATCGTGGCCAAGGGTCCCATGCGTCCCACGGACGTCGAGGGTACGCCTAACGCCAGGTGAGTTCGATGCCGGTCTCGGCCAGCCACGTACGCAGATCGTGGCCGTGAACGGCGAGGCCGTCAATCGCGGTGGCCGCGGTCTGCAGCGCACGGTGTGCGGCATCGGTACTCAGCAGGCCGATGCGGTGCGCGTCGAGCAACTCCTCGACATCGACCAACTCGGTACCGCGTCCGGTGCGCACCACGAGATCCAGGTAGTGGTCCTCGGCGTACCAACAGCTGTCACCGACCGTGATGCGGCCGATGTCGAGGTAGTAGTCCTGGTCTCGTTCGTAGCCCGGGTTGAAGTGAAACACGTTGGCCCGCAGTTCCAATGACGGGAGAAGCCAGGACTCCAGGTAGTGGAACTGGACGCGGCCGGGTGTGGGGCGGGCCATGTAGAGCCCCCACGGGTGCAGGCGGTACTCGTCAACCTCGCGAACTATGCCCTTGGGGTCGGTGTTGGTGCCGGCGGACAGGTCGAAGGCCTCACGCTTGGGCGGGTGGATGCTCATCGACCCTCTCCTGAGTCCCATCAACCTTGTCGGTGGCGCCGCCCGGGGCGGGTGGACGGTCCGCACCGACAAGGGGGTACGCGGCGATTGCGAGCGGAATCGTGTCGAAGAACCGGGTCTTGCCCAGCAGCTGTGCGAATCCGCCGCCGTGGAAGGCGCGCAGTGCCCGTCCCTCCTGGACGACCACCAGAAACGGTACGTCACGAAGTGCGGCGATGTCCGCCACATCCGAGAGTGCCTCGGCCCCGGTGAAGTCGACGTCGTCGATCCGCCGGGCGTCGAGGACAAGGAGGTCGGGCTTCTGTCCGGGCTTCTCCTCGTTGGTCGGGATCGCGCCGATCAGCTGCATGCGGAACCAGTTCGCGTTGCCGAACCACAGTGGACCGTTCAACGCGAATGCGGCGATGCCGGGAACCGCGGCGGACCGTTCGTCGCTCAGGGGCAGCCAGGTCCCCAGCGGGGAGCGGCCCAGTTGCAGAAGTTCCGGCCGGGCAGTCCGCGACGCCTGGTAGATGAACGAGATGATGACGGCGAAGAGGACCCCGTCGACGATGCCGAACACCACGGTGCCGATCATGGCGATCAGCATCAGGGCG
>CAIOYU010000644.1 GCA_903862565.1 uncultured Actinomycetes bacterium
ACCAAGATCCGCCTGCTGACCCGGATCGCGTTCGGATTCCGATCCCCAGACGCCCTCATCGCCCTGGCCATGCTCGCCCTCGGCGGCCACCGACCCGCACTACCCGGCCGAAAAACCACCCACGGATAAGTCAGGAGAGCCCAATAATCGACGTGCGCGAAGTTACTGGCCCGCGGCAAATAATCTCTCTAGGAAATGGAGCACGGAGCATGGGGAACGACAAGCTCACGAATTCTTCCGCCGACTGCGCTGCTGGCCCAGCGCTTTCCCGTCGCGCACTTCTCAGCCGGATTGCCTTGGTCGGCGGCGCTGCGACATTGACATCAGCCTGCGGACAAGCCAAGCTTGCAGATCCCGGCACCACCACCGCGGTCACCCCGGAGTCGCCCCAGGCCAGAGCGACGACGGCCGGCCCCGCCGCAGTGAGCAGCGAGGCCGCAACCCGGGCCGCTCGCCAGAAGCAACTGGTCGATATTTTCGAGACCAACTTTGGCGACCAGATGCGCGCCCAGCCCAAAGCCTGGCGCGGAAAGTTCCGCAAGATGGCCGCCGGGACCTTCCCCTTCTACCGCGGCAGCGCGGCCGTCTACTACACCGATCTGGCCGACGAAGCCCCTGATCCGTTCGTCACCAAAGAGTCCAGCCGGGTGTGGATCCAGGGTGACCTGCACGGCGAGAATTTCGGCGCCTTCCTGGACTCCACCGGCCGGCTTGTCTTCGACGTCAACGACTTCGACGAGTCCTACGTCGGCCCCTACACGTGGGACATCCGACGGTTCTCCACGAGCATGGCGCTGGTGGGTTATGACCAGTCGCTCGCGGACGACCAGATCCGCGATCTGATCGACACCTTCGTGGGCAGCTACACCGGACAGATCAAGCGGTTCGCAAGCGGCGAGGACAACCGCAACTTCGCACTCACCCTGGAGAATACGCAGGGTATTGTGCTCGAAGTCTTGCGCAAGGCGCGCGCGCAGACCCGGGCGGGTCTGCTCGACGGGCTCACCGAGGTCACCGACGGGGACCGCCGGTTCATCCGCAACGATGTGAACTCCACAATCAACGACGAGACCCGTTCGGCTCTGAACGCCACCTTCGCGTCGTATCTGAAGGCCGTCCCGCAGGAAAGACGGGGGCCGGAAAGCGAATACCGCATCAAGGACGCGACGGCGACCCAGGGCTTCGGCATCGGCTCAGCGGGCCTGCGGATGTTCTCACTCCTGCTCGAAGGAGCCGACGAGACCCTGGACAACGACGTCATCCTCTCAATCAAGCAAGCAGGCCGGTCAGCCGTAGCCATTGCGGTCAAAGACCAGAACATCAAGGACGCCTTCAGCAACCAAGGTCAGCGGATTGTCACCGCCCAAAGGGCCATGCAGGCGAACACCGACGGGTGGCTGGGGTACTCCGAATTCGACGGCGCAGGCATGCTTGTCGCCGAGGTATCGCCCTACGTGAAGGAGTTGCAATGGGAGGACCTCAAGAGTTTTGACGACGTCCGTGGGCTGGTCAAAGACCTCGGCCGAGTGGTCGCCAAGATCCACTGCATTTCCGGAGAGGGCAGCGGCCAGAACCTGGTCACCGGGTCTCCTGCCAAGGCGATCCTCGCCGGCTTCGATGGCAAGGAGACGCAATTCACTGCGGCGATTGCCGATTGGTCGAGGGCCTACGCCGAGAAGACCCGAACCGATTGTCAGCTTTTTGCCGACGCTTTCCGGAACCGGGAATTCCCCAGCCTTAAGTGACCGGTTCGCCCGCGTCCGAACGACGTCAGGCGCGCCGACGCTGGCGCCCGATCTCAGCGAGCACCACACCCCCCGCCACGGCGGCGTTGAGCGACTCGGCCGGACCGGCCATCGGAATCCACACCACCGCGTCGCAGTTCAGCCGTACTCCCTCTACCCGGTAATGATTGCGGCAAACACATTTCAGGTTCGAGGGGTGGGCCGGACCCAGCGGCCTCTGCACCCTGCGGTCGATGCCGCAGAGCTCTGCCGGCAGGTCGCAGTTGGGGAATCGGTGCGTCGTATTGCGAACCCGGACGAACTCGACCAGCGGCGTGGAGGGCCGGTAGCCGGACTCGGGGGCCTCGACCGGCCGCCGGAGATGGCGAACCGTCGCACCCGAGCGGATCAGTTCGGCCAGCAGTGGCGCGGGGACGATTCCACGGCGACCGATGATCGCGACACCGGCCTCACCACTCAGGGACTCACCAGCGGGTGGCTCGCCGGACATGTCCGAATCCGTTTGCGCCGCAAGAACATCGGCGTCCTCCAGGATGTGATTTGGCCCCGGGAGGACGCGAGGCCACGGTCGTCGCCGACCACGACGAACTGGCCCAGCTCGGTCCCGACAGTGCCACCGTGTCCGCGCTGGGCGGCTCGCCTGACCGGGTGCTACGCGCGGACGAGGCGATGCGGTATCCCGACATGGGCCAGCACTGAGTGAGTCCGGCGGTGAGTCCGGCACCTTCGCGGTCCTCTGTTCGTTAGCCTGGCGTCACGCCAGGACAATTCTCCGACCAGCCAAGGAGAGTTCTCCGACCAGAAGGAAAGGCACTCCATGAGGCTCTGCCGCAAGAAGTCCGAATCGGCCCAGTCGGGTCCCGAGGAAGCCGGCATGTCCGCGCGGCTGCTCTCGCAGGTGCTCGAAGCCGGCAGCCGCGTCCAGGCACCGGCCATCAAGTCCTACGTGGCCAAGATGCGCCGCGACAACCCGAGCGCCTCTCCGGCTGAGATCATCACGAAGCTGGAGAAGCGCTACCTGGCTGCGGTGATGGCCAGCGGCGCGGCCGTCGGCTCGGCCGCCGCCTTCCCTGGAGTCGGGACGCTGACCGCGCTCTCGGC
>CAIOYU010000645.1 GCA_903862565.1 uncultured Actinomycetes bacterium
CATCATCAGAGGCCCCTCTCAGTCATCGGTCGCATGCGCACACACGACCCTTTGGGTGGCGTTCAGGAATTGACCCTGGACGTAGTTCTGAGTCTATTGCCAGTGTCCGACAGAAAACCGGTCGCGCCACCACGGGCGGCAAATAACCGACCGGCCACCGAAAATCTGCTTATATATGCGCAGATATAACGGGCTCATCAGGAAGGCATCCCCACCGTGAAGAATTCCACCGCCGCGATAAGGATCGCCCTCCTCGCCGCTGCTGCCGCGGCCTGCGCCTGGGCCACGCCGACGGCCAGCGCCGAACCCACCCAGGCCGATCTTGGGCAGCCGGCCCAGCTGGGTGCCGGAAGTGACGCCCAACGGTGGACCGTCTCCGCGCTGCGCCCCAGCAGCGACGCGCTCCCCTACCAGCCCGTCGGGAAATTGTGGGAAGCGACCGCGACCGGCCAGCTCGGCGGCGGGGGAATTCCGGTCATCCCGGGCTTCACCGCACGCTCCGGCGCCGCCGCCTATCCCGTGCTGTGGGGTGTGGCCTCCTCACAGGGCATCAACCCGGCATCGCTTCCCCCGGGCGGGGCGGCGACCGGGAAAATCTACTTCGACGTCACCGCCGGATCTCCTAACGCGGTCGTCTACACCGCCGACGGTCAGGACATCGCCGTCTGGGTCCAGCCCGCACCCCCGCCCGCGGCAGGCGGGATGCCCTACAGCCCGCCGCGTGCGGCCGCACCGGCACCGGCGTCGGTTCCGGCCGCGCCTGCTCCCGCCGCTCCCGCGCCTGCTCCGGCTGCGACGGGCAGTTCCGGAACACCCTTGCCGGCGACCGGAAGTTCAGGCACCCCGCTACCCGCCGAGGGAACCACGACCACCCCGACGCCTAGCCCAGCAGCCGCGACACCCACGGCGCCCGCCACGACCGCCACCCCGGCCCCGGCGAGCACCACCCCTGCGGCTCCGGAAAGCACCACCTCTGCTCCTCCGGCGGCAAGCACTCCGGCCCCGACTAGCCCCGCACCCGCGAGCGCGACGGTGACGCCGCCACCCACATCGACCACCCCGGCCGGATAACGCCGCGAGATCTGAAGGGCGCGCGCATGCCACCTGCTATCGGCAAATCGAACGGTCTCGGGTTCGGACACGGCAGCTGACCCCGCGTCAGCTGTGGGTGGTCCACCAGTCGTACATCGCCTGCATCGACGGTCCTGTGTCGGACTCCGCGACCGCCAACAGTGTTCGGGCGTCATCGGTCCAGGCGATCAGTGACGTCTCCTGCCGCGTCCCGCAAAACAACGTCCCGGCCGGAACCTCGGGCGCCGCGTTCCTGCGCCAGGGTCCCGGAGATTGAATCCGGCCCGGACAGATCTGCAGTTCCGAGCCCGCCACGGTTTGCGCGAACACCCGTTGCAGGCCCCCGGTATCGGTGAACAACGTGAATGTCGCCCGCTGCGGGCCGCCGACGTCGGCGTTCGGTCCGCACCCCAGCGCGGCCAACGCCCCCAATGGAACACTGTCCGCCGGCTGACACACGCCGGGCCCATATCCCGGCGGCAACAGTTTCAGCACCGCCTCGGGTTTCTCCACCGGCGCCACCGCAGTAACCGGGGTGGGAGTTGTTGGGGCCGGCGCAGCCGACACCTGCGTGCTTGCTGGCGGGGGCGACGGGTCCTCACCAGACCTGGATCGACCGGCCCACACCACAACGGCCCCGGCGGCTAGGACCGTGGCCGCACCGACAGTTATCCACACCGGGCGGCGGCGGGGGCGCCGTTTGACGGCCGGCGCAGGCGGCGGCCGATGATCGGTGGGTGGCATCGCCGGTGTATCCACCCTCGGCGCTTCCGAGGCGTCATCGTCGCGACCCGCCGGCGGTGCCGGCTCGGCGGGGTGGTCGTCGTCGATCTCCCCGAACGCCACGAAATCGAGAAGGAACGGGTCGATGACCTCCGCGGTGCGCAACGCCGGATCGAGCACCGGGGCGATCTCGACACCGAATGCCCGCATGCCGTAATGCGGCACCTGGCCACGCTCAGCGGGCCGCAGGATCACCTGATTAATGTCCGCACCCCGATACCGGATCGGGCTATCCAACACCGCGTAGAACAGTTCACCGGAGCTGTCCGCGGCTGCCCGAATACCGGTGGTGTTCCCTCCCACCGGAAGGGTGGCGCGAACACCACCTGATGGCGACCGAAGAGTGGTGAGAATGAACCGTGACACAAAGCTGAGTTTAAACCCCGGACTTGTGCGTCCGGGTACACCGACGGTGCGGTAGAAAGCCGAATCGAGGACGGCTGAAAGCAATCACCCTTATCGTGAAGCCCGTGGGGGCAACGGCGACGATTCGGCGGCTGACCGCCTGCTTCCCGGCAGCTTTGTTGGTGTTGGGAGCACTGTCCCCGCCAGCAGTTGCCGATAACGATCCGATCATTACAGGCAGCTTGGAGCAGTGGACAGACGCGATTTGTGTGATGGCCTCACTCGACGCATCGCAGTTGCGGCATTGGTTGCCGCGGGCTGATGACGGCGGGC
>CAIOYU010000646.1 GCA_903862565.1 uncultured Actinomycetes bacterium
CCGTCTACGCGGCCACCTACGGCGGTCTGAGCATCTCCACCGACGGCGGAACCACCTTCACCAACAAGACCACCGCCAACGGGCTGGGCAGCAACGAAATCAGCGGGGTGTACGCCGAGGGCGGCACCGTCTACGCCGCGACACCGAACGGGCTGAGCATCTCCACCGACAGGGGGGCGACGTTCACCACCTACTCCACCGCCAACGGGCTGGGCAGCAAATACGTGTACGGGGTGTATGCCGAGGGGGGCACCGTCTACGCGGCCACCTACGGCGGTCTGAGCATCGTCTACGCAGATCCCTACCCCGGCGCGGTGGCTGTCAGCGAGATCCGTCTTCTGGGGGACCCGGTCGCGCTTCCTTGGCAGCGGTTGTCGGCGAAGCCCCGGGCGCAGGGGTTGGCGAAGTTCGCCGCCGCTAAACGCCCGCTGCTCGGTGATCTCTCGGGTGCGATTGTTTCTGAGGATTTCAACGGCCTCACCGGAATCAGCAATGGGGTGCAACTGGATAACCTTCACCCCGTGCAGTACGGCGCCTCTGTGCCGAACTGGACCAGGTCCGGTGTGAACGCGCTGCATGCGGTGGGTCGGGATGTGGCCGGTGGCAGTGTGTCGGGCGATGACCAGGCGTTGATGATCTATGCGGATAACGCCGCGACGCTGGCGATGGGGGTAGCGGCCAACTACCCCGGTGTTCGCTACACCGTCGGTTTCGACGTCGCGCCGGCGGTCTATCAAGGGGCATCCCAACAGACGACCGGGAACGACCGGGTGAAGGTCCAGATCCTTCGGGCCGACAACACCGTCTTGAAAGAATTTGAGGCGGCACCGGGGGCCTACACAGCCGATTACGGGTTCACCCCGCGGAGTTTCACCTATGAGGGGGATGGCAGTGGGGATGTCAAGGTGCGCATCCTCAGCGCCTACCCGGCGAACGGCCGTTTCGCGGGTGCGATCGATAACGTGTCGATTTCGGGTCCGGGATACGCAACGCTGGACAAGCCCGTCGGCTACTTGCTGTATCAGTCCGCGGTGTCGAAGGTGCTGCGCTCCATTCGGGATGAGCGCCGACATGTGGTGATCGCCGGTGTCGATTCGTCCCGGCCCAGCCTGCGGGATCTGCGCGATACGTCCGGCTTGTCCGACCCGCTGGTCAGTTTCACCGGCAGTATCAGTGGCACCACGTTGACGGTGTCCAGCATTGCCCGCGGCAAGATCGCCGTCGGCCAGAGCATCGAAGGTGATGGTGTGGCGGCCGGGACCACAGTGGTCGCTGAGCTCACCGGTGTCGGGGGTGTGGGGACCTACATCGTGGCCGCACCCCAGGCGGTGCCGACCACGGCGATCTCGGCGTCGAAGGTCGACACCCCGGCGGTTCTGCCGGGCACGGTGATCACCGGGTTCGTCAGTGGAACCAACGGTGGGGCCGGGGTGTACACGGTGTCCTCGCCCGGCGGGCAGGCCCAGTCCGTTCTCGGCGGTGAGTTCGCCGGGGCGACACCGCAACCAGGCTGGACCCCTCTGCCTGTACCGGCGCCGTGGAACGGTGTGGGCTTCCAGATCGGGCCCCCCAACAGGTCCAACTTCCTTGTCGGCGCCGGCCAGGAGGTGTACGGGTCCTGGCAGGGAGAGACTGGAAGCGTTACTTCTAGCACCTCGGGTAGCGTATATCCGTGGTCCCTGGCGGTCACCCCGGACGGCCGGGATGTGTACTTCACGTCCAATCAGGGATCGGCGGACTCTTACTCGGTGAAGGTGATGTCCGACTTCGGCAACCCAGTCCGCATCGCCCTTGCCCCGGAGAACCCAGCGATCGGCAGTTGTCGCGGTTGTTTCCCTGGCAGAGCCACTTCGGTGGCGGTCAGCCCCGCACCCGTCGGTGGGGTTACCTACGCCTACGTCGTGAACTCAGGGGAGATCTTCTACCTGGTCGGTGACGACCCCAACCTGGCAGGTGTGATCTCGGTCATCAATACCGCGAACAAGACTTTGTCCGCGACCATCGTTGATCCCAGCTTCGCCGCTCCGCACGGTATCGCGGTCTCCCCTGATGGGACCCGCGTTTACGTCGCCAACCAAAATGGGGGGTCCCTCGTCGGCTCTCCCGGCAATGAGTTTAGGACAGGCTCGGTGTCGGTGATCGACACCGCGACCAACACCGTCACCGCCACCATCGAAGGGTTCGACCGCGCTCGGGAGGTAGCCTTCGCGCCCTATCCGGTTGGCGGGCGGAGCTACGCATACGTCGTGGGCGGGTACTACAGCTCGTATTCGAACGACTCGACCATGGACGTGGTGGCGAATGACAAACGCGGAGAGGTGTCGGTGATCGACGTCGCGACCAACACCGTCACCGCCAGAATCCCGTTAGGCCAGGCGGGGGTGGCCGCGTCGATGTGCGACAACTTCGGTGGGTGCTCGTCGTCATTGGCAGTCGGCTCGGTAGGCGCAAATACCTACGTCTACGTGGTCAACGCCGGAAAGGTGTCGGTGATCGATGCCGCCACCAACACCGTCACCGGCGAACTCGTCCCCGACGCAGGGTGGGGCGCTGCGCCCTTGAATGTCGCGGTCAGAAACGGCTATGTTTACGTCGATACAGCCTTTCAAGGTCCGCATGTTCGCGATGTGGCTGACACCAGTAGATTAGTGGTTTTCGATGCCGCCACGAACAAACAAACAGCGAGTATCACGATCCCCGCCAACGAAGGCGCCGCGTTCGGCCGCGGCTTGGTAGTCGGCGGTGCCGAGGGCGATCCGGCCGGAACCACCTACGTCTACACTCCCTCGTATTCAATCCCCGATTCGGACCCGAATCACGGGACTAATTCCCCGAACGTGATAACCCGGCAAATGATCACTGGCAACCCCGGTGCGGTTGGCGGGCAACCACAGCTGCTGGAGGTTCCGCAGCCGGTCAAGTGCGGCGGGTGTGTGTTGAATCTGTTGGCTGCCGGAGTTCAGGGCAAGCAAGAAGGCCTGACGTTCACTGTGAATTACGCTGATGGAACCAGCGATAAATACACGCAGTCCTACAGCGACTGGCAAGTCCCGATGACCTACGACGCGTCCAACAGCGGTGTTCGTCTGGACACCAGCTCTACTTACACGCAATTGACCTCGACTGGTTCCAACGGCCTACTCGGTCAGCTCGCCTACCCGCAGGAATGGGTGCTCTCCTCGATGCCCTCCCGCCTGAAGTCCGGCGGTATGCCGGACAACACCTTCGGGCCGGGCTCTGTTGACCAGACCAGGACCTACCTGTACGGCTACTCCTACTGGGTACCGGACGACAAGACACCGGAGAGCATCACGCTGCCGGCCGATCAGAACCTCGGGATCATGGGGATCGCCACGACCCAGCCGCTCATGGTGGATCTCTCCAGCTACAGAGACTCCTATGTGATCGGCACCCCGCCGTGGCAGGTGCCCAACGATGGCGGGTTCGACGGCATCGGGAACTACTACAACGCCACGATGCTGAACAACAGCAAGGCGCGCTGCCGTCTCGTGCAGGACTGCTCCTCGACGATCCCGCAAGACATCTACATGACTTGGGCGGGCGCGGCGTTCGAAGTCGGCCCGATGGCGACCTCCAACCCGGGCATCGGCGACACGTTCAAGAACGGCCTCAAGGCTGCCGGCCAGACCATCTCCGTTAACGGGGACGCCGACCGACAGTACCGGAACCTGTACATGATCGGGGCAGGGGCTTACGGCGCCCAGAGGGATCAGCCGATCGTGCTGACCTTCACAGACGGAACCACCGCGACTTGGACCCAAACCTTCAGTGACTGGAATAATTACGATCCCACAGTCGCAGGCCAAGTCATCGTCAACAAGGGGACCAATCTCAATCAGCTGGGCAATGCCACCAACAACACCGCCAACCTGTACGGATACAGCTTCGCCATCCCCGACGGCAAAGCCCTCTCCAAGCTGACCCTGCCCACCAACAACAACGTCGGCATTCTCGGGATCGCCCTGCTCTAAGCCGCGAATCGGAGATGCCGAGGTCAGCGTGGCGCGAGATAACC
>CAIOYU010000647.1 GCA_903862565.1 uncultured Actinomycetes bacterium
GTTCGATTACGTCATCATCGACTCCGCACCACTCCTCGCCGTCACTGACGGCGCAATCATGGCTGCCAAAACCGACGGCGCACTGTTTGTAGTGAAGGCCGGAAAGACCCGGCGCGACCAAGTCAGCCATGCGATCGGAATGCTCAACGACGTCGATGCAACGTTGCTGGGATCGATCCTCTCCATGGTAGCGACGCGCGGAAGAGATGCTTACAAATACAACTACTACTACTACGGCGGCACTTACGGCGATGAGAAGTTCGGGAGCGTCGAATCGGCACAACCACCCAGCAGGGGATTGATAGACGCCGAGGCTGGAGCCATCCCGGATACCGCAGTGCTCAAAGGCGGAACAAGCATCGAGGCCGCCGAATAACCATTGAGGGTGCCATGGGGGCGTCTGACCAGGGCAGATATTCGACGCCGGGTTTGTTGATTGCGAATGCCGCAAGCCACCTCGGTAAAGCTCAATCTCGCCCTTGTATGACCATATTGACGGGCTTCGTCAGTGGTTCGTCCGGTAGGTACCGGCATGTAGACTCGGGCAAATCGACTGGGTCCGGTTCTGCATTCGGAGGCGGCCGTAGCTTGGAGACGCCACACAATTTAGTTGTCCCTACTACTATCGAATCGCTAGCCGCCGGAAGCTTCGTTGTCGCCGTTATGTCTGTGGCTTGGGTGTTATCGCGCCGCAGTTCGGCAGCCGACCCTGGGGGGGGTTGGTAACGATCGCGAGCCGTTGCAGCCGTGGGGATGACAGGCCCCGTACTGTCGTCCTCTATCGGCCCACCAACCTGGTGGACGTTGTTCATTATTGTCACTATCGCACTTTGGCGGGAGTCGTCCTCACCCCTGGAGAGCGCGGCCGAGAGGCTCGGTGTACACCGCAGCGGTCAACGCGTCATCAATAAAGCGGTGAGCGACACGTCCTTAATCAGGCCTGGTGAAGTACCACGAAGTCGTTAATGTCAAAGAGTCCGCGAGAGGAATCCAATTGGGAAACAACATCGTTCGGCGCTTTCTGCACATGGTCGACGCTACTGTGCCCCCGCCGTCAAGCTTTTCTGGAATTGGCCACGAGGAATCCCCGGCCTCAGTACCGCAAGCTTCTATCAGTAAGTCCGTTTGTGTTATCAGTCTGCACTATCCTCCCGAGCAGACTGCCATCGCACCGTATAGCGGCGCGTTGGCAGCCGAACTGGCCGCCTCGGGCGACAATGTCACCGCGCTTGTAGCGCATCCCCACTATCCGGAGTGGAAAACCTGGGCTGGATACGGTCAGTGGAGAACTCTCCAGCAACTCGAGGGCGTTCAAGTAGACCGACGCCGGCACTACGTGCCGAGGCCTCCTCGAGGCATTCGTCGTCTCGCTTCCGAACTCAGTTTCGGTCTGCGTCTCAGCCTTGCGCGAATGGGCTCTCCGAGTGTGGTGATCGCGCTCTCGCCGGCGTTGTTCTCGACAGCTCTTGTCGCACTGCGTCTGAGACTGACCCCAAAGCGCCCCCCGCTGATCGTGTGGGTCCAGGACATTTACACCCTCGGCTTGGAGGAGATTGGTGAGGGTGGCGGTATGGCGCGGAGAATTACACAGTGGGTGGAAGGGCGAACGCTGCAGGCGGCAGATCGGGTCGTCGTACTTCACCCGCGCTTCGCGGATTTTGTGACAACGCAACTTGGCGTCGCGCCGCAGCGTGTGGTTGTGTTCCGCAACTGGACACATCTGCCGCCGTCGGATCCCGTGGATCCGGGTCATGCGCGAGCAGCGCTTGGCTGGACCACCGACAAGACACTCGCGGTACACACGGGAAACATGGGTGCTAAACAGGGCCTCGAAAACATCGTAGATGCCGCTCGTATCGCCGACATGAGGGATTTGCCGATCCAATTCGTACTGGTCGGCGACGGAGGTGAGCGGCGCCGCCTGGAAGAATACAGTCGAGGTGTCTCGCGGATTTCTTTTGTGGACCTACTAGACGACGAGAAGTACCACTTAGCGCTCAACGCGGCCGATGTTCTCATTGTGAATGAAAAATCTGGTGTGTCGTCCATGGCGATGCCCTGCAAACTTACGTCGTACTTCGATGCTGGTAAGCCCGTCGTCGCAGCGACAGACCTCCTTGGCATCACGGCGTCCGAAATTGCGCTTGCTAACGCCGGGATAGTAGTGCCCGCCGGCAACGCTAGTGCCCTCCTTGATGCAATCGTCGCACTCAGAAACAACCCGGAGGACGCCGCAAACTTCGGGCTCAATGGTCGTCGGCACCGTGAGGCGGTACTTGATGAGCGCACAGCCATGGAAAACTGGAAGGCGCTCATTTCGTCTGTAGTTGCGGAACGCCCGTCGTCACATGGGCGCGTTCCTCGTGAGTAATCACGAAGACCTTGTTGTGAGCCTCCAGCTTGAACGGCCTCTCGTGCTCCCGGAACTTGGGCGCGATGACCCACCGCGAAGGGCTTGACCCTCGTGAGCGTCTACAGATGAGCTTTAGGTTCTTTGGCCGATGGCCTCGACCACTTAATAGGCATTCGTGGTGATGAGCCACCTTGCCTCGAA
>CAIOYU010000648.1 GCA_903862565.1 uncultured Actinomycetes bacterium
AGGTGAGCTTCTCCACCGCGACCGGGGCCGAATCCCGGGCACAGGTGAAGGTGATGTCGGTCTTGCCGTCTTCGACCTTGGAGATGTTCTGCAGCACCATGTCGATGTTCACATCGGCATCGGCAACGGCGCGAAACACCTTGGCGGCGTAGCCCGGTACGTCAGGGACGCCGACGACGGTGACTTTCGCCTCGCTCCGGTCGTGGGCAACTCCGGTCAGGATGGCGTCTTCCATGGGCGTGTCCTCGATAGATCCGGTGACGATGGTTCCGGGCTTGTCGGAATACGACGAGCGGACGTGGATCGGAACGTGATAGCGGCGCGCGTACTCCACGCAGCGCAGCATCAGAACCTTGGCCCCACAGGCCGCCATCTCGAGCATCTCCTCGAAGGTGACGGTATCCAGGCGTCGCGCGTTGGGGACGATCCGCGGGTCGGCGGTGAAGACACCGTCGACGTCGGTGTAGATCTCGCAGACGTCGGCGTGCAGTGCTGCGGCCAAGGCGACCGCAGTGGTGTCGGATCCGCCCCGGCCCAGGGTGGTGACGTCCTTGCTGTCCTGGCTCACGCCCTGGAAGCCGGCGACGAGCACGATCTGGTCCTCATCGAGCGCGGAACGCAACCGGCCGGGGGTGACGTCGATGATCTTGGCGTTGCCGTGGGTGCCGGTGGTGATGACCCCGGCCTGCGATCCGGTGAAGGATCGGGCCTGCGCCCCGAACGACTCGATGGCCATCGCGACGAGGGCGTTGGAAATCCGCTCGCCCGCGGTCAGCAGCATGTCCAGTTCGCGCGGTGGCGGCGTCGGGCAGACCTTGTGTGCCAGTTCGAGTAGCTCGTCGGTGGTGTCGCCCATCGCAGAGACGACGACGACGACGTCGTTGCCCTGCTTCTTGGTCTCGACGATGCGCTCGGCAACGCGCCGGATCCGCTCGGCATCGGCCACCGAGGATCCGCCGTACTTCTGCACGACGAGCGCCACTGTCTGAACCTCTCCGGGGCGGGGTACACAACTATTTGCACCTATGAGGATAAACGGTGCGTGCCGCGCGCTTCCCGCCCGCACTTTCGGAGTACCGTGCGAGCCGATGCCACAAGAGCCTTCGCACCGACGCGCCGACACCCGGGTACCGATCCATGCGCCCATCGCCGACCGGTGGAGTCCGCGGGCCTTCGATCCGCACAGCGAAGTGACCAAGGAGCAGGTGACCGCCGTTCTGGAAGCCGCCCGCTGGGCAGCCACCTGGGGCCGACGCCAGCCTGTCCGCTTCGTCGTCGGGGTGCGCGGCGATCAGACCCACGCCCGGTTGTGCGAGTTGCTCAACCGCGGCAACGGCTACGCCACCGCGGCCGGGGCGCTCATCCTGCTGTGCGCTGACGAGGGCGACGACGACACCACCGCCCTATACAGCGCGGTCGATGCCGGCGCCGCCGAGGCCAACCTGATCACCGAGGCCGTCTCCCGCGGTCTGGTGTGCCATCCGATGGCGGGGTTCGACACCGAAGGATCCCGCGCCGCGTTCGACATCCCCCCGCACGTGCGACCGCTGATGATCATCGCCGTCGGCTCGCTGGCGGACTACGGACAGGTCAGCGACGACATCGCCGAGCGGGACGCACTCCCGCGCGCACGCAAGCCGCTGTCCGAGGTCGCTTTCAGCGAGACGTGGGGCCAGGCCTGGCGCTGACGCCGGCGAGTCGCGTCCGGGAACGTCATGGTCGCGATTGTGCCTGGTAACGCAACCGGAGTAGACTGATTTTCGTGCAGCGGGTGCTCCTTCTCGGACGCCGCGACGGGGTCTGATCCAGACCGGCTTCCCGTCGCGGGTTGTCGCGATGCGCCGGTCTGAAGTCCCCTCCCCACTTCCCGGAGCAAAATCGTGAACACCCAAGAATTCGATTCCGTCGACGCTTACG
>CAIOYU010000649.1 GCA_903862565.1 uncultured Actinomycetes bacterium
CCCGACGGCCACGGCGGCGGCGCGGGCGTGACTCCCACGAGGTGGGAGAGGATGTCGTCGATCAGCTCGTGCTTCCAGGCAACGAGTGCCGATCCCTTCACCGCCGACAGCGCCTCGGCGACTTGCGCGGTCTGCGTCGAACCGAATCGAACGTCGACCGGGATGTTGAGCGCAGCGGCCACCGCGGTGACGGTCTGGGCGGAGCGCTTGCTGTGGCCCCCACCCGGATCGGCAGCGAAAATTGCTGTGGGCCTGGACAACTCTGCCCGGATGGGCATCGGGGTGCCGTCGGCGGCCCGCGGATCGAACAGTGTCGCCAGGGCACCCGTGCGAGTCCAGCCGCGCACGCTCAGTGATTTCGGGTCGGCCTGACCGTCCTCGGTGATGCCATAGGGGGCAGCGCCGTTGGAGCCCGGTTCCTCGCCGTGCCGGATGAACATCAGTCGTTCCGGGCCGGCTGGAGCTGAGGCCTTGCCGCCGGTCGCGTCCCCGGGTCGGGGGGAGCAGGACGTCAGCACCGCCGCCAGACCGGCCGCGGCGGACAGCCTGATCACCGAGCGTCTGTCGAAGTTGGCGTTCATAGACCCTGATGGTTCCACGCAGCCGGCGTTCAGCGCGGGGCGATTACGGGAAGTCCGAGCAGGTTGGCCGCATCGGCCATCCGGGTGTCGTAGGTGATCACAGCGCGTAGGTCGGCCCCCGCGAGCCCAGCTGCGGCGAGATGAATCGCGTCGAGACTTCGCAGCAGCGGTGGCGGACCCCCGAGGGCCGGTATCGTCGCGGACGTGGCAAACCGTGACCACGGCGATCCCGGCGACGCCCCCACCCTGGCTCCGCCGCTGACCGACATCGTCGACCCCACCCGCCCGTCGGCGGCCGAGGAAGCGCGCACCATCGCCGCGTCCACCAACGTCGCCACGCTTGCCAGCCTGACCGCGAACGGTGACCCGTGGGCGTCGTTCGTCGCCTACGGCCTGCTCGACGGCGCCCCGGTGCTGTGCGTGTCGCATCTCGCCGAACACGGCCGCAACCTGGCCGCCGATCCGCGGGCCAGCCTGTCCGTGGTCGCTCCCGGCGGGCACGCCGACCCGTTGGCCAGCCCGCGGATCACCCTGGCAGGCGTCGTCGAACACCCGGCGGGTGACGAACTCGAGTCCGCGCGCGCCGCGCACCTTGCCGCCGTACCGGCCGCGAAGTACTACATCGACTACAGCGACTTCGCCCTGTGGGTCCTGCGGGTACAACGCGTGCGCTGGGTGGGCGGCTACGGCCGGATGGACTCGGCCACCGCGGCGCAGTACGCCGGCGCCGAACCCGATCCGATCACGCCACACGCGGCCGGCGCCATCGAGCACCTCAACGCCGACCACGCCGCAGGCCTGGTCGACATCGCCCGAGCCCTGGCCGGCTTCCCCGACACCGAGTCCGCAGAGTGCACCGGCATCGACCGGTACGGTCTGGACCTGAAGGTGGACACTCCCCGCGGATGGGCCTACACCCGGGCGGGTTTCGGCCGCAGCCTCAGCTCAATGGACGAGTTACGTTCGGCGGCAGCAGATTTGGTGCACCGCTCCCGCGCCTGAGGAACAGGCGCTCAATGAAACGTCAGTTCGATGAGTGAGCAGTCATCCTCGAAAGCGTCCGACGGTGTCAGGGCCGTGAGTTCGTCGATGAGTTCGTCGAGCGTCCAGGCCGGTGACGCGGCCACCCGGCTGGCCAGGTCCTTGAAGTCCACCCACGTCAGTTGCCGCCCGTCGGGGAGGTCGATCTCGGTTGCGCCGTCGCTGTAGACCAGAACCCGGCATCCGGGCGGAATTGCGTAGGCGTGCGAGGCGAACTCGGTGTCGGTGAACATCCCGATGGGCGCCGACATCGTGGGCAGTTCAGTGATCACGACGTCGGTTTCGCTCACCAGGTTGAACGCGAGAGCGGAGGGGGCGCCGGCACTGGCGTAGCGGAGCG
>CAIOYU010000650.1 GCA_903862565.1 uncultured Actinomycetes bacterium
CTCCCGCCGCCAGGCCGACCGGCAATGATGCAACGCCCGCCGCGCCCGCCCCGGCGGCAGCGCGGGTGGCGGTACCAGCGGTACGGGGACCGGTGAGCCCCCCGCTGCCGGCCGTGGCACTGCCGGTCTCCGCAACCGAGTACGGACGGGGACCGGCTGGCACACCGACCGCCAAGGTGTCGGGCGGGGGCGTGCCGGTGGCGTCGGCGGTGTCGCAGAAGGCTTCGGGATCGGCGGCGGTGGCCGGCGGGACTGTGCGGGGTGCGGCGGTGACTGCTCCTGCAGCGTCGGCGGTTCCGGCGCCGGCGCAGATGCGTGCCCGCGTCGATGCGCAGGTGCGCACCGTGTTCAACCGGTTGGAGAATGTGCTGGGCAGCCTTCCGCGCGGTCCGGTTGCCAACGTCGTTGAGGGCGCGTTGGCGTTGGTGCGGCGCGGCTTGTTCAACCAGGCTGCGCAGGTCGTCCCGACGGTGCCCTCCATCGATCAGCAGGGCTTCATCTCTGGCCAGGTCGGTGCGATCGACTACGAGAACGACACGCTGAGTTACTCGGTAGTCTCGGGTCCCCAGACCGGCACGGTGAGCCTCGATACAGACGGGGTCTGGACCTACATCCCGGGGCGGGACTACAACGGGGTGGATTCCTTCGCCGTCAAGGTTTCCCCGGCCAAGCGGTCGGTGAACCTGACCAACCTGCGGGCTGACGGATCGACGACGGTGACCATCAACGTCGGCGGCCCGACCCAGGTCGACGCCCCCGACGTGGGGGTGTATCTGCCCGGTGCCTCGGGCACTCTGACGGTGAAGAGTAAGCCGTTGACCAAGGCTGTCACCGCGTCGGTGGTGTTAGGTGATGTCAGTCCCGAGACCACGCTGAGGTGGATCGATACCTCCGGGCAGACCGGCAAGGTCAGCATGGATTCCCTGGCGTCGGTGTACTGGAAGCAGTTCCAGGCCAAGGCGGCGCAGAACGGTGCGTCGGTGAGTGTGGTGCTGTCCTACACCGGTTCCGGTGGGGAGAAGAACGCGGTCCTGCTGCAGGATGTGCAGGTCGCCACCGACGCCGACGGCAAGTATGTGCTCTCCGGTTCGCTGGCCCCGGATCCGGCGATCAACCCCGACGGGGTCGACGTCTGGGACGTGGTGGGCAAGGATCAGAAACCGCGCTATGAGGCGTTCCGCGCCGCTGTGGGTCTCGGGGCCGGGATGTCGAAGCTGGCGGCCGCGATCGACTTCACCGGTGCTGACGTCTTCGCCTACACCCTGACGCCGAACAGCTACAAGCGCTCCGGAATGTATGCCCAAGACAGTGAGAACAACCCGCAGGCGGCTGGGCCCGGGACCGAGTCGGCGCCGGGGTCCGGGGCGGCAGCCGAGGCCACCGCTACCGCTGAGGCCACCGCTAATGAGACCACGTTCGTAGCGAACGTGAAGCCGGTGACGAGTTCGGCCTCGGACGGGAGCAACATCTTCATCGGCCGTACTGACGGGTCGGTGGAATCCTGGGTCCAGGGTGCGAAGACGTATTTGAACAACCCCAGCGACTACACGCCTGTGTCGACGGCGCCGGTGCAGGTTTCGCTGCTGCGGGGCGACACCCTGATCGTCGCGCGTGACGAAGTGGGCAGGGTCGAAGCCTGGACCGGTGAACAGCTCAAACTGCTGACCCCCAAGCAAGGCGACGAATTCCCCGCCGACTGGAAGGGCACGGTGAACACGCTGCTGGAATACGACCATCCCGTCACCGGCACCGACGGCAGCACCGTCTACACCACCGGGTTCATCGCCGGCCTGAGCAACGGATCGGTGCAACTGTGGTCAGACACCACCAACGCCTGGATCCAACTGCGCCCCGGCGGCGACAAGGGCTGGGGAGCCGGGGTGACCGCGGTCATTGATTACGGCGACGGCATCGTGGCGGGCCTGGAAAACGGGTCGGTGCAGAAGTGGACGGGCCCCGGCGCCAACACCGACACCGCCACGTGGGCCAACAACTGGCAAGAACTGCAAGGCGCCGTCGGGAGCGGGGTCACCGCCATGCTTCCCTACAAGGCCTACCCCGACACCAATGGATGCGGACCGGCCGGTTGCGACGGGTTCCTTATCGGCCTGAACAACGGCGCGGTGCAACGGTACAACGAAGCCACGTACGGCAGTGGCAACCCGGGGTTCTCGCCGCTGGCGAATTCCGGCCAGTACTTCAATGCGAGCCCGGTGAAGGGCATCGTGCTGTCTAAAGTCTTGTCCAACGGGCTTCCCGCCTTCGCGGTGGGCCTGCAGGACGGGACGGTCGCGCAGTGGGGGTTCGGCTACGGTGAGCGGGGTTGGGATACGGTGCAAAAGCCGGTCTCTGCCTACTCCTCACTCGGGTCGATAATCCAGTACGGCCAGAACTTCATCGTCGGCCTGGACAACGGTAAGGTCAGGCTCCGGGTCAACCCCGGCGCGGGCAATCCCTACGGTGCCAGCGGGGAGAGCACCTGGGTGGAACTGCGCAACGCCGGTACATCATCGACGAACTGGGTCTCGACCGTCCAGGAGATTGTGTCGGTCAGGTCCGCGACGGCCGATGCGGGTGTCTACGTCGGCCTGGCCAACGGCTCGGTCCAGAAGTGGGACGGTCTACTGTCCGGCGACTCCGGCCAGACCCAGTGGACAGAACTGCATGGCAGCAATTGGTACAGCGTGGATGGAGGGCTCCTTGCTGGTAGTCCGAGTGTCAACACTCTCACCGAGACCGGTGTCAACGGCGGAATCACCGTGGGTCTGGCCAACGGGACTCTGCAGCAGTGGACACCCGTGGTGGACAAGGCGCCGCAGGACGGCTGGACCGAACTGGTGTTCGACGATCCCGTGTTCCGGAGCGCGGTCAAGCAGGTGCTCACCTATCGACGTCCGCTCAAAGACGCTGAGGGCAACCAGATCGACAGCAACTTCACCGGCTACATCCTGGGCAACAAATTGACGGTGACCTCGCTGGGAGTCGGCAGCACCGTGGTGATCGGCAGTGAGATCACTGCTGATGGGGTGCAACCGGGAACGCGGATCACCAAGTACATCGAGCAGAGCGAACAGTGCATCGATTGTGGTGACGCTTCGCCCGGTCCGGCAGCTGTCGGCGGATATCCCGGCGTCTACGAACTCAGCGTCACCCAGCCCAACCCGGTGGGAAGCAGTGTCGCACAGCCTTCGTCGGAGGACCCCTCGATCATCGATCCCCCTGGTGTTCGTTTCACCCAGATCGGCGTGCCGGCGGAAACGTCGGGGGTCATCGTGGCGCTGGGGGACGGGACCGTACGCCTGCGCTCCTCGGACAGCGACGTGTGGACCACGCTTCACAGCTCGGACTGGCCCGGGTCTTCGGTGTCTGGGGTCGACACCGAGGCGGTGTCTCAGATGATTGCCTTCGGCGAGGGCGTCGTGGTCGGAACAAACGGCGGTTCGCTGTTTCGGTGGAGCGGTCCCGGCAAGGACCCTGATCCGAACACCTGGAAGGACAACTGGACGCAGCTCTACCAAGGGACGCCGTTTGTCACCGGAGGTTCACCACCAGTGAGACGTCCTTCGCCCGTCACGGCCTTGATGGCGCTGCCGGCGGGACCCAACGCCGGCGGTGATGGACTCGTAGCGGGTTTGACCTTCGGCGGGGTCATTAGCTACGACGAGGCGACAGGGCCGACGGTGCTCGCCACGGATAATCAATATGTGGTTGGAACTCTCCCCAACGACGTTGTGGGCTTTGCGTGGACGGGATACAACTCCGCTGGGAAACCCACCTTCGCGGTGGCGAGGCGGTCCGCTATCGAGGAGTGGAACGGCACTCAGTTCAACAATGTGTTGAACGCACCTCCGCCGAAGCCTGGTCTGCAAGTCGACGTAGTGAGCGAGGCTATTCGCAATGCGTTCTCCTCGATCAGCCAGTTCGGCGAGAACTACATCGTCGGCCAGAACAACAGCGCGGTGACCATGCGGGTCATCCCCGGACCGGACAATCCCTACGGCGGCCCGGGCACGTTCGTCAGCGCCGGCGGCGGTGCGGTCAGTCCGGTTCCGGTCACCGTCTCCTTGGCCAACACCTACACCCAGGGCGCCGGTTCGGTGGACAAGCCTGCCTCTCGGCCTGGGGGCTGGGGTGCTGTCACCGTGCAGATGAGAATATCCCTGCCGGCCGGGGCCGACGCTAGCAGCTTCGTCGGCGAAACCGTCGCCGCGGCGACAAGTCCGACCGCCACTGTCGGCACGATCGTCAAGTACCTCGGGACCAGCTATACCGGGGGGTTCAGGCTCCCCGACGGCAGCTTTACTCCTCGCGTCCCGTTGGCTTCCTATGACATCGCCCTCCCCGCGTTGTGCAACGGGTGTCAGGATTCGTCGGTTAACGGCGATCTGATTCTGACCCAGACGGGGAAGCCCTCGCAGGTGCAGTTGGCTGGTGGTGTCAGTGACGGAGTCGGGAATGCGGCGGGAACGGTGTTGCAGGTCATCGCTCCCGAACAGTGGATTTACCCGCGCGGTACCGAGACCTGCGGCCTGTGCAGCGACATGGTCAACGGAACGATCAGCGGGCCAGGGATCCAAGGCGCCAAGATCACGGGCTACAACGGCCTCGGGAAAGGGCCCCTCGGCCTGACGCCGAATGTCGCCTCGTTCAGGATCGACGGCAACCCGCAGTTGGTCGGAGCGGCCCCCGGCAACACCTTGCTACTCGCCCCGACGCCGGATCTCGATCCTAACGTTCTGATCGGCAAGAAGGTTGTCGGCGACGGGATTCCGGACGGCACCGTGATCACCAAACTGGTCAGCACGAATCCCTCGGGTGATTATGTTTACGAGGTCAGCCAGAACGTGTGGGTGCCCGAGGGTGCCACCGTCACGACACCGGGCTTTTACCCGAACGGAACAGGCAGTACCTGGGTCGAGCTCCATGATTCGGGTTGGGGCAAGCTCGGCGGGGTGAATCAGATCATCCCGTTTAAGTCCGAGGCCGTCGGCGACGGCGTGGCCGTCGGTCTGAATAACGGGTCGATCCAGGCGTGGAACGGCACTTTGCAAGCTGGCACCGGCCAGAACCAATGGATCGAATTGCACGACGCGGGCTGGTGCCCAAGTGGACGTGAGTGCGGGGTCCAAACCCTCGTCGTCGCGAAAGCCGGTGGCACCAACGCAAACGGCGACGCGGGACCTCAAGACGGTCTTGTGGTGGGTTTGAAGAACGGCGCCACAGAGTGGTGGAACGGGCAGACCACAACGAAAAACGGCGTGGTGACCGGCCAGGACAACTGGACCGAGCTGGCCGGCTACACGAACTTTGCCTTAGATCTTTTGGCCACCAAGCAACCCCTCGCGTGCGAGAAGTGGAAATGTTCGGAGAAAGGCACACTCCAGAACGCCGTGAATTTCGGCGGCTCAATTGCAAGTATCTACGCGGGCGGCGCGTATCCCAGTTTCCTGCCGTGGGGTGGGGCCGGCGATATCGGCGGAGTGAACGATCCGATCTTCGGCAACACCTACATGAAGGCAGGCAGCGAGGTAAACGGAACGTACTACCCGTTCGCGATCACTAACCTATTCAACAAGAGTATTGACCTCTACAGCGCGCCCACAGCCATGGTAGCTAGCGGCAGGATCGTGCCGGAGGATGTCGCGGCGCGCTTTGGCTGGCTTCCTGCCGCGTATACGTCTGATTCCAAGTGCGGATCTTATGGGAAATCTTGCAATGTTCTCATAGTCGACCAGGTGACGCCGCCCTATGACCCCCTCCAGCTGGTGCCGCCGGCGCCGCTGCCCCCGGTGGCAGCCCAGGCCAA